>NZ_JAOWFM010000051.1:0-44118 GCF_030333655.1 Citrobacter sp. CK180
AGTGAAGAGGCCATCCTGAGGGATGGCCTTTTTGCGTTCATGCGCCCGGGTGCAGCCGGATGGCGGCTGCGCCTTATCCCGCCTGTAAAAACATCCCGGGTATTTTGCACACAGTCTGTAGGCCGGATAAGGTGTTCACACCGCCATCCGGCATATATGCGCTGTTCTGCCGGATGACGCTGCGCCTTATCTGGCCTACGTATGAACCAGATTCAATAACGGATACGGTCTGCCAAGATCGTCTACCTCTGAACGTCCTGTCACTTTAAATCCCATCTTTTTGTAGAACCCAACCGCTTGTTCATTCTGTTCGTTAACGTTGGTTGTTAACTCGGGAGCCAGCGTAATCGCATGCTCAACCAGCAATTTCCCTACGCCGCAGCCACGAACGTCGGGATCGACAAACAGGGCATCCATGTGCTGCCCGGTCAGCAGCATAAACGCGACGGGCTCATCCTGCTCTGTCACTGCCACCCATAACGGCGCTTCTGGTAAAAAAGAACGCACCAGCTCTTCCAGCTCGCTCCGATAGGATGCAGACAAAAAATGGTGCGTAGCATCAACAGAACGACACCAGATAGCAATCAGTTTTTCCCCTTCATCCTGCCGCGATCGGCGAATGCTAATAACCATATTATCTCCTTTTCTTTGTGCTTATATTCTATCGTAAACACCGCCGTGAAACTTTCTCACCTTCAACATGCAGGCTCGACATTAGAAGAATTTCTGGGTATCTTCAGCTATCTGGATGTCTAAACGTTTAAACGTATGTAGTGAGGTTATCAGGTTATGCCAATTCGCGTGCTGGACGAGCTACCCGCCGTCAATTTCTTACGTGAGGAAAACGTCTTTGTTATGACGACATCCCGCGCTTCTGGCCAGGAAATTCGTCCGCTGAAGGTGCTTATCCTCAACCTGATGCCGAAGAAGATTGAAACGGAAAACCAGTTCCTGCGCCTGCTGTCAAACTCACCGCTTCAGGTCGATGTTCAACTCTTGCGGATTGATGCCCGTGAATCGCGTAATACACCGGCAGAGCATCTGAACAACTTCTACTGTAACTTCGAGGATATCTGCGATCAGAATTTCGATGGGCTGATTGTCACCGGCGCGCCTCTGGGTCTGGTGGAGTTTAATGATGTTGCGTATTGGCCGCAGATTAAGCAGGTGCTGGAGTGGGCAAAAGATCACGTCACCTCAACGCTGTTTGTCTGTTGGGCGGTACAGGCCGCGCTTAATATTCTCTATGGCATTCCGAAGCAAACCCGCACAGATAAACTTTCCGGCGTCTACGAACATCACATCCTTCATCCTCATGCTTTACTGACTCGTGGTTTTGATGATTCATTCCTTGCTCCGCACTCACGCTATGCCGACTTCCCGGCGGCGCTGATTCGGGACTATACCGACCTTGAGATCCTCGCAGAAACTGAAGATGGAGATGCCTACCTGTTCGCCAGCAAAGATAAACGTATCGCGTTTGTAACCGGTCACCCGGAGTACGATGCCCATACGCTGGCCAGTGAATATTTCCGGGATGTTGAAGCAGGTTTAAGTCCGAATGTCCCGTACAACTATTTCCCGAAAAACGATCCGCAAAACAAACCTCGCGCGACCTGGCGCAGCCACGGTAATTTGCTGTTTACCAACTGGCTCAACTATTACGTCTACCAGATCACGCCATATGATCTGCGTCACATGAATCCAACGCTGGATTAATCTTCTGTAGCGCACGATCCTAAAGCGTTTCAGCATGTTGAAACAGGCACCTTCGGGTGCCTTTTTTATTTCTGAAATGCCGCTCATCTTGTAATTAAACTTTATTTTTATTGTTATCAATAAGTTAATTGATAATTAAATTAAAAATGGAAATTGTTTTTGATTTTGGAATTTAATTGAGTAGTCTTAGTTGTGCTGAACGAAAACCACACAACGATCCTTCGTTCGCATTGGGGATGTATTCGGATCAATGACGAGGAGCTGCATAATGAATCAACAGGCAACGACAACCGATGAACTGACCTTTACCAGGCCTTATGGTGAGCAGGAGAAGCAAATTCTGACCGCAGAAGCGGTAGAGTTTCTGACCGAACTGGTGACGCGTTTTACGCCAAAGCGTAACAAACTCCTCGCTGCTCGTATTCAGCAACAGCAGGATATTGATGACGGTAAGTTGCCTGATTTTATTTCGGAAACCGCTTCCATTCGTGATGGTGACTGGAAAATTCGCGGCATTCCTGACGATTTACAGGATCGTCGCGTGGAAATCACCGGCCCGGTAGAACGTAAAATGGTGATTAACGCGCTGAATGCTAACGTGAAAGTGTTCATGGCCGACTTTGAGGATTCACTGGCGCCGGAGTGGAGCAAAGTGATTGATGGCCAGATCAACCTGCGTGATGCGGTGAACGGCACCATCAGCTACACCAACGAAGCCGGGAAAATCTATCAACTCAAGCCGGACCCGGCGTTACTGATTTGTCGCGTACGCGGTTTACACCTGCCGGAAAAACATGTGACCTGGCGTGGCGAAGCCATTCCTGGCAGCCTGTTTGATTTCGCTCTCTACTTTTTCCACAACTATAAAGCGTTGCTGGCAAAAGGCAGCGGTCCGTATTTCTACCTGCCGAAAACTCAGGCCTGGCAGGAGGCAGCCTGGTGGAGCGAAGTCTTCAGCTATGCCGAAGACCGTTTTAATCTGCCACGCGGCACCATCAAAGCCACCTTGCTGATTGAAACGCTGCCTGCCGTCTTCCAGATGGATGAGATCCTGCACGCGCTGCGTGACCATATTGTTGGTCTTAACTGCGGCCGCTGGGATTACATTTTCAGCTATATCAAAACACTGAAAAATCACCCGGATCGCGTCCTGCCGGACCGTCAGGTGGTGACGATGGATAAACCGTTCCTCAGCGCCTATTCACGGCTGTTGATCAAAACCTGCCACAAGCGCGGCGCATTTGCGATGGGCGGCATGGCGGCGTTTATCCCGAGCAAAGACGCCGAGCGCAACAATCAAGTGCTCAACAAAGTGAAAGCGGACAAAGCGCTGGAAGCCAATAACGGTCATGACGGCACCTGGATCGCGCATCCGGGGCTGGCGGACACCGCGATGACGGTCTTTAACGAGGCGCTGGGCGAAAACCAGAACCAGCTGTTTGTTACCCGTGATGAAGATGCGCCCATTACTGCCGAACAGCTGCTGGCGCCCTGCGAGGGCGATCGTACCGAAGAGGGGATGCGCGCCAATATTCGCGTGGCGGTGCAGTACATCGAAGCATGGATTTCCGGTAATGGCTGCGTACCGATTTATGGCCTGATGGAAGATGCGGCAACGGCTGAAATCTCCCGTACCTCTATCTGGCAATGGATTCATCACGAGAAAACCCTGAGCAACGGCAAACCCGTCACGAAAGCGCTATTCCGCCAGATGCTGGCCGAAGAGATGCTGGTGATCCAGGACGAGCTGGGAGAGCACCGCTTCAGCAGCGGGCGCTTTGATGAAGCCGCGCGCCTGATGGAGCAGATCACTACCTCTGATGAACTGATCGATTTCTTGACCCTGCCAGGCTACCGCCTGCTGGCTTAACTCACCACATAACAATATGGAGCATCTGCACATGAAAACCCGTACCCAACAAATCGAAGAGTTACAGAAAGAATGGACGCAACCGCGCTGGGAAGGCATCCGTCGCCCGTATAGCGCGGAGGAAGTGGTGAAATTACGCGGCTCGGTCAACCCGGAATGTACGCTGGCGCAGCTTGGCGCGGCCAAAATGTGGCGTCTGCTGCATGGCGACGCGAAAAAAGGCTACATCAACAGCCTCGGCGCACTGACCGGCGGCCAGGCGCTGCAACAGGCGAAAGCGGGCATTGAGGCGGTCTATCTGTCCGGCTGGCAGGTGGCGGCGGACGCTAACCTGGCCTCCAGCATGTACCCGGATCAGTCGCTGTACCCGGCAAACTCTGTTCCGGCGGTCGTGGATCGGATCAACAACACTTTCCGTCGTGCGGATCAGATCCAGTGGGCGTCCGGCATTGAGCCTGGCGATCCGCGCTTTGTCGATTACTTCCTGCCGATCGTTGCCGATGCGGAGGCCGGTTTTGGCGGCGTACTGAACGCGTTTGAACTGATGAAATCGATGATCGAAGCCGGTGCAGCGGCTGTTCACTTCGAAGATCAGCTTGCGTCGGTGAAGAAGTGCGGTCATATGGGCGGCAAAGTTCTGGTGCCGACGCAGGAAGCCATTCAGAAACTGGTGGCTGCGCGTCTGGCGGCTGACGTGATGGGCGTACCGACGTTGCTGATTGCCCGTACCGACGCGGATGCGGCAGATCTGATAACCTCCGACTGCGACGCGTACGACAGTGAATTTATTACCGGCGAACGCACCAGCGAAGGCTTCTTCCGCACGCGTGCCGGTATTGAGCAGGCGATCAGCCGTGGGCTGGCGTATGCGCCTTACGCAGACCTGGTGTGGTGCGAAACCTCTACGCCAGACCTTGAACTGGCGAAGCGCTTTGCCGATGCCATCCACGCGAAATACCCGGGTAAACTGCTGGCCTACAACTGCTCGCCGTCGTTTAACTGGCAGAAGAACCTGGACGATAAAACCATCGCCAGCTTCCAGCAGCAGCTGTCGGACATGGGCTACAAGTACCAGTTCATCACCCTGGCGGGCATCCACAGCATGTGGTTCAACATGTTCGACCTGGCACATTCCTATGCGCAGGGTGAAGGCATGCGCCACTATGTTGAGAAGGTTCAGCAGCCAGAATTTGCGGCGGCCAAAGACGGTTACACCTTCGTGTCCCATCAGCAGGAAGTGGGAACAGGCTACTTCGACAAAGTGACCACCATCATTCAGGGCGGCACCTCCTCAGTGACGGCATTAACGGGTTCCACTGAAGAATCGCAGTTCTGATCCATGCCGGATGGCGCTTACGCTTATCCGGCCTACCCCGAACCGTAGGCCGGATAAGGTGCTTGCTCCGCCATCCGGCAACCGATGAGGACAAACCATGTCGCGTGGCCTGGAATTACTGATTGCTCAAACCATCCTGCAAGGCTTTGACGCGCAGTATGGTCGATTTCTGGAAGTGACTTCCGGCGCGCAGCAGCGCTTTGAACAGGCCGACTGGCATGCCGTGCAGCAGGCGATGAAAAGCCGTATCCACCTCTATGATCATCACGTTGGTCTGGTGGTGGAACAGTTACGCTGCATTACTGACGGCAAAAGCACCGATGCGGCCTTTTTACTGCGTGTCAAAGAGCATTACACCCGGCTGTTGCCGGATTACCCGCGCTTCGAGATTGCGGAGAGCTTTTTTAACTCCGTCTACTGTCGGTTATTTGACCACCGCTCGCTCACTCCCGAGCGGCTTTTTATCTTTAGCTCCCAGCCTGAACGCCGGTTTCGCACGATCCCGCGCCCGCTGGCGAAAGATTTCTTCCCCGATCACGGCTGGGAACCGCTGTTGACGCGTATTCTCAGCGATCTACCGCTGCGTTTGCCCTGGCAAAACAAAAGCCGTGATATTCATTACATCATTGCTCACCTGACGGAAACGTTCGGAGCGGAGGCTTTGCACCGCAGCCATTTGCAGGTGGCGAATGAGCTGTTTTATCGCAATAAAGCCGCCTGGCTGGTGGGGAAGTTGCTGACCCCAGCCGGCACGTTGCCGTTTTTGCTGCCGATTCATCGCACCGATGAAGGCGAACTGTTTGTCGATACCTGCCTGACCACCACGGCTGAGGCCAGTATCGTGTTTGGTTTTGCCCGTTCCTACTTCATGGTGTACGCGCCGTTGCCCGCTGCGCTGGTTGAGTGGCTGCGTGAGATCCTGCCAGGTAAAACCACCGCCGAGCTGTACATGGCGATTGGCTGTCAGAAGCATGCGAAAACCGAGAGCTATCGCGAGTATTTACTGTATCTGGCGAACAGCGATGAGCAGTTTATTGAAGCGCCCGGTATTCGCGGCATGGTGATGCTGGTGTTTACGCTGCCGGGCTTTGACCGGGTGTTTAAGATCATCAAGGATAGGTTTGCTCCACAAAAGGAGATGTCGGCCGCCCATGTGCGCGCCTGCTATCAACTCGTTAAAGAACACGATCGCGTCGGGCGGATGGCCGATACGCAGGAGTTCGAGAACTTTGTGCTGGAGAAGCGGCGAATTGCGCCAGCGCTAATGACGCTGTTGCGCCAGGAGGCGCCGGAGAAAATCATCGACCTTGGCGATCAGATAGTGATTCGCCATCTCTACATTGAGCGTCGTATGGTGCCGCTGAATATCTGGCTGGAGCAGGTGGAGGGCCAGCAACTGCGTGACGCGATTGAAGAGTACGGCAATGCGATTCGCCAGCTTGCCGCCGCCAACATTTTCCCCGGCGACATGCTGTTTAAAAACTTTGGCGTCACCCGCCACGGGCGCGTGGTGTTCTACGATTACGATGAAATTTGCTACATGACGGAAGTGAATTTCCGCGATATTCCGCAAGCGCGCTACCCGGAAGATGAGCTGGCCAGCGAGCCCTGGTACAGCGTTTCGCCAGGGGATGTTTTCCCGGAAGAGTTTCGCCACTGGCTGTGCGCTGACCCAAGAATTGGGCCGTTATTTGAGGAGATGCACGCCGACCTGTTCCGCGCCGACTACTGGCGGGCGTTACAGACGCGTATCCGCGAAGGGCACGTGGAAGATGTTTACGCCTATCGGCGCAAACAGCGGTTTTGCTTCAGATTTGCGGCTTGACGCCCGGTGGCGCTGCGCTTACCGGGCCTACACGTGACTGTAGGCTGGATAAGGCGCTTGCGCCGCCATCCGGCAAGCCTTGCTTATCTAAACCCGCCGTATGCCAGCGTGACTTCTTTCGCTGCTTTAATCACCATCGCGCCAAACTCGGTGACGCGATCGTCAGTGATGCGGGAAATCGGCCCGGAAATTGAGATCGCGGCAAACGGCTCGCGGTGCTCGTCGTAAATGCACGACGCAACGCAACGCAGGCCAAGCGCGTGCTCTTCATCATCAAAAGAATAACCGCGCTTGCGCGTCTGGGCGAGGTCGTCTTTCAGATGTACCGGCGACACCAGCGTGGCGTGGGTATAGGCATGCAGCCCTTTACGGTGCAGCAGGCCAGTCACCTGCTCTTCGCTGAGTTGCGCCAGAAACGCTTTCCCGGCGCCGGAAGCGTGCATTGGCAGTTTGCCGCCGATGGGCGCAGACATGCGCATCAGCTGTGTGCACTGTACCTGGTCGATAATAATCGCCTGGTGATCGCTCTGATCCAGCACCGCCAGATTGACCGTCTCGCCGGAGTCTTCCATCAGTTTGCGCAGGATAGGGTGGACAATCGCCAGCAGGTTACGGCTCTGCAAAAAACTGCTGCCGACGATAAACGCATGGGCGCCCACGGCCCAGTGGCCCAGATCTCCCACCTGCCGCACAAAGCCCTGCTGCTGCATGGTGGTTAACAAACGGTGTGTCGTGGAGTTCGGCAGGCCCGCCTGCTGCGCCAGTTCGGTCAGCGCGACGCTGCCGTTGGATTCGGCAATCCACTCCAGCAGCTTCAGGCCACGGGTCAACGACTGAACCTGCCCGGTTGCGGGCGCAGTGGCAGCGGCGGGTTTTCTACCGCGTTTCGCGGGGACAGGGGCAACCATGGCGGACTCCTTTTCTGTATCGTGGAAATCATTTTCGTTTTATTAAAATATAATGCAAGAATTCCTGCACTGATCGGAGGAGTGAAGCTGAACATGTCTCATGTTGCCCGTTGTTCTCTTTTCCGCCTGTCGTGTTTATGCCAGTATGGTTTGTTGGCCTTTTTTCGGTCCAGGTTGAGTGTTGTCGGGAGCAAGTCGTGAGCAGCAAAGTTGAACAACTGCGTGCGCAGTTAGATGAACGTATTCTGGTTCTGGATGGTGGCATGGGGACAATGATCCAGAGCTATCGCCTGAGTGAAGAGGATTTTCGCGGCGAGCGTTTTGCTGACTGGCCCTGCGATTTGAAAGGCAACAACGACCTGCTGGTACTCAGCAAGCCGGAGGTGATTACCGCGATTCATCACGCTTACTTTGAGGCGGGTGCGGATATCATCGAAACCAACACGTTTAACTCCACGACGATTGCGATGGCGGATTACCAGATGGAATCCCTGTCGGCGGAGATCAACTTTACCGCTGCGAAACTGGCCCGCGCCTGCGCCGATGAATGGACGGCGCGCACGCCGGAAAAACCGCGCTACGTTGCGGGCGTGCTTGGCCCAACCAACCGCACCGCATCCATCTCGCCGGACGTGAACGACCCGGCGTTTCGTAATATCTCCTTCGATCAGCTGGTCGCGGCCTATCGCGAATCCACCAAAGCGCTGGTGGAAGGCGGGTCAGACCTGATTCTGATTGAAACCGTCTTCGACACGCTGAATGCGAAAGCCGCCGTTTTTGCGGTGAAAGAAGAATTTGAAGCGCTGGGCGTCGAGCTGCCGATTATGATCTCCGGCACGATTACCGATGCGTCCGGGCGCACGCTCTCCGGCCAGACTACCGAAGCGTTTTATAACTCGCTGCGTCACGCCGAAGCGCTCACCTTTGGTCTTAACTGCGCGCTGGGGCCGGATGAACTGCGCCAGTATGTGCAGGAACTGGCGCGCATTGCCGAATGCTATGTCACCGCGCACCCGAATGCCGGTCTGCCTAACGCCTTCGGCGAATACGATCTTGATGCTGATACGATGGCGAAGCAGATCCGCGAGTGGGCGGAGTCGGGCTTTCTCAACATTGTCGGCGGCTGCTGTGGGACGACGCCGGAACACATTGCCGCGATGAGCCGCGCGGTTGATGGTTTAGCGCCGCGTAAACTGCCCGATATTCCGGTTGCCTGTCGTCTCTCTGGCCTTGAGCCGTTGAATATTGGCGATGACAGCCTGTTTGTAAACGTGGGTGAGCGTACTAACGTTACTGGTTCCGCTAAATTTAAGCGGCTGATCAAAGAAGAGAAATACAGCGAAGCGCTGGATGTCGCCCGCCAGCAGGTGGAGAGCGGCGCGCAGATTATCGATATCAACATGGATGAGGGGATGCTCGATGCCGAAGTCGCGATGGTGCGCTTCCTCAACCTGATTGCCGGTGAGCCGGATATCGCCCGCGTACCGATCATGATCGACTCCTCAAAATGGGAGGTCATCGAAAAAGGGCTGAAATGCATTCAGGGTAAAGGCATCGTTAACTCCATTTCGATGAAAGAGGGCGTGGAAACCTTTATCCACCATGCGAAGCTGCTGCGTCGCTACGGTGCGGCGGTGGTGGTGATGGCCTTTGATGAACAAGGGCAGGCCGATACCCGCGCGCGTAAGATCGAAATTTGCCGCCGGGCGTACAACATTCTCACCAAAGAGGTGGGCTTCCCGCCGGAAGACATTATCTTTGACCCGAACATTTTTGCCGTAGCGACCGGTATCGACGAACACAACAACTACGCGCAGGACTTTATCGGCGCCTGTGAAGATATCAAACGCGAACTGCCGCACGCGCTGATCTCCGGCGGCGTCTCTAACGTCTCCTTCTCGTTTCGCGGCAACGACCCGGTGCGCGAAGCGATTCATGCGGTGTTCCTCTACTACGCCATCCGTAACGGCATGGACATGGGGATCGTCAACGCCGGGCAACTGGCGATTTATGACGACCTGCCCGCCGAGCTGCGCGACGCGGTGGAAGATGTGATCCTCAATCGCCGCGACGATAGCACCGAGCGTCTGCTGGCGCTGGCGGAAAAATACCGTGGCAGCAAAGCCGATGATTCAGCCAATGCGCAACAGGCGGAATGGCGCAGTTGGGAAGTGAAAAAACGCCTTGAGTATTCGCTGGTAAAAGGCATTACCGAGTTTATCGAACAGGATACCGAAGAAGCCCGTCAGCAGGCGACGCGTCCGATCGAGGTTATCGAAGGGCCGCTGATGGACGGTATGAACGTGGTGGGCGATCTGTTCGGCGAAGGCAAAATGTTCCTGCCGCAGGTGGTGAAATCGGCCCGCGTCATGAAGCAGGCGGTGGCGTATCTGGAACCGTTTATTGAAGCCAGCAAAGAGCAGGGCTCCAGCAACGGTAAAATGGTTATCGCCACCGTGAAGGGCGATGTGCATGACATTGGCAAAAACATTGTTGGCGTTGTTTTACAGTGCAACAACTATGAAATCATCGATCTTGGCGTCATGGTGCCGGCAGAAAAAATCCTCAAAACCGCAAAGGAAGTGAATGCGGATTTGATTGGTCTCTCCGGCCTGATTACCCCGTCGCTGGATGAAATGGTCAACGTGGCGAAGGAGATGGAACGTCAGGGCTTCACCATCCCGCTGCTGATTGGCGGCGCGACCACGTCCAAAGCGCATACGGCGGTGAAGATTGAGCAGAACTACAGCGGCCCGACGGTCTATGTCCAGAACGCCTCGCGTACCGTGGGCGTCGTGGCGGCGTTGCTGTCTGAAACCCAGCACGATGAGTTTGTCGCCCGTACCCGTAAAGAGTATGAAACCGTGCGCATCCAGCATGCGCGTAAGAAACCGCGCACGCCGCCGGTGACGCTGGCCGCCGCGCGTGATAATGACCTGGCATTTGACTGGGAAAGCTATACACCGCCTGTCGCTCATCGTCTGGGCGTGCAGGACGTTGAGGCCAGTATCGAAACGCTGCGCAACTACATCGACTGGACGCCGTTCTTTATGACCTGGTCGCTGGCCGGGAAATATCCGCGCATTCTCGAAGACGAAGTGGTGGGCGAAGAGGCGAAACGCCTGTTTAAAGACGCCAACGACATGCTGGATAAACTGAGTGCGGAGAAAACGCTCAACCCACGTGGCGTGGTGGGGCTGTTCCCGGCAAACCGTGTGGGTGATGATATCGAAATTTATCGCGATGAGACGCGTACCCATGTGCTGGCGGTCAGCCATCATCTGCGTCAGCAAACGGAGAAGGTGGGTTTCGCCAACTATTGCCTGTCTGACTTTGTTGCGCCGAAACAGAGCGGCAAAGAGGATTACATCGGCGCCTTCGCCGTCACGGGCGGTCTGGAAGAGGATGCGCTGGCAGAGGCATTCGAGGCGCAGCATGATGATTACAACAAGATTATGGTCAAAGCGATCGCCGACCGTCTGGCGGAAGCCTTTGCGGAATACCTGCATGAGCGGGTACGTAAAGTCTACTGGGGCTATGCGGCGAATGAGAACCTCAGCAACGAGGAGCTGATCCGCGAAAACTATCAGGGGATTCGTCCGGCGCCAGGCTATCCGGCCTGCCCGGAGCACACTGAGAAGGGCACCATCTGGCAACTGCTGGACGTGGAAAAACACACCGGCATGAAGCTGACCGAATCCTACGCCATGTGGCCGGGTGCTTCCGTTTCCGGTTGGTACTTCAGCCATCCTGACAGCAAGTACTACACCGTCGCGCAAATACAGCGCGATCAGGTGGAGGATTATGCGCAGCGTAAAGGGATGACGGTCGCAGAGGTGGAGCGCTGGTTGGCCTCCAACCTGGGCTATGATGCCGACTAGTTCATAAAACTGTCATTTTTCCTTACAACAAACAGGGTGCTCATCGGGCGCCCTGTCTCTTTATTGTTTTGAAACCCTTATACTGGAAGAAGGTTCACGGGGCTACTTGCCGGATGGCGGCGTAAACGCCTATCCGGCCTACAAATATCTCCGTACGCCATCCGGTAAAAAGGCTGAACATCATAATAATGATAAGGAGTACCTGATTCTGTGTTAACTCTGCTACACCTGCTTTCTGCTGTTGCCCTGCTGGTGTGGGGCACCCATATTGTGCGTACCGGCGTGATGCGCGTTTTCGGCGCTCGTCTGCGTACCGTTCTCAGCCGCAGTGTTGAAAAGAAACCGCTCGCCTTCTGCGCGGGTATCGGCGTTACTGCGCTGGTGCAAAGCAGTAACGCCACGACTATGCTGGTGACGTCATTTGTCGCCCAGGATCTGGTCGCCCTGACGCCTGCACTGGTGATTGTGTTGGGGGCCGACGTTGGGACCGCGCTGATGGCGCGTATCCTTACCTTTGATTTGTCATGGTTATCGCCGCTGCTGATTTTCATCGGCGTTATCTTCTTTTTGGGGCGTAAGCAGTCACGCGCCGGACAACTGGGGCGAGTGGGGATCGGTCTTGGCCTGATACTGCTGGCGCTGGAGCTGATTGTGCAGGCGGTGACGCCGATTACTCAGGCGAATGGCGTACAGGTCATCTTCGCCTCGCTGACCGGCGACATCATGCTGGATGCGCTGATTGGCGCCATGTTTGCCATCATCAGCTATTCCAGCCTGGCAGCCGTCCTGCTGACGGCCACGCTGACGGCGGCGGGCATCATATCGTTCCCGGTCGCGTTGTGCCTGGTCATCGGCGCCAACCTCGGTTCCGGCCTGCTGGCGATGCTCAACAACAGCGCAGCCAATGCCGCCGCTCGCCGCGTGGCGCTGGGCAGTCTGCTGTTTAAGCTGGTGGGCAGCCTGATTATCCTGCCGTTTGTCCATGTGCTGGCCGATACGATGGATGCGTTACCGCTGCCAAAATCCGAACTGGTTATCTACTTCCACGTTTTTTACAACCTGGCGCGGTGTCTGGTGATGATTCCGTTCGCCGAACCGATGGCGCGTTTCTGTAAACGTATTATCCGCGATGAACCGGAACTGGATGCCCATCTGAAGCCTAAACATCTGGATGTCAGCGCGCTGGACACGCCAACGCTCGCGCTGGCCAATGCCGCCCGGGAAGCGCTGCGCATTGGTGATGCGATGGAGCAGATGATGGAAGGTCTGAAAAAGGTGATGCACGGCGAGCCGCGCGAAGAGAAAGAGTTGCGCAAGCTGGCGGATGATATCAACGTGCTTTACACCGCCATCAAACTCTATCTGGCGCGGATGCCGAAAGAGGAACTGGCGGAGGAAGAGTCGCGGCGCTGGGCGGAAATCATCGAGATGTCCCTTAACCTGGAGCAGGCCTCGGATATCGTCGAACGGATGGGCAGCGAGATTGCCGACAAGTCGCTGGCGGCGCGGCGGGCGTTTTCTATTGAAGGGCTGAAGGAGCTGGATGCGCTGTATGATCAGTTACTCAGCAACCTGCAACTGGCGATGTCGGTGTTTTTCTCCGGCGACGTCACCAGCGCCCGACGTTTGCGTCGCAGCAAACATCGTTTCCGTATTCTCAATCGTCGTTATTCACATGCGCATGTGGATCGCCTGCACCAGCAGAACGTACAGAGCATCGAAACCAGCTCATTGCATCTGGGACTGCTGGGCGATATGCAACGCCTGAATTCGCTGTTTTGTTCGGTGGCTTACAGTGTGCTGGAGCAGCCGGATGAAGACGACGAGCGGGATGACTATTGATTGCTAATTGCCGGATGGCGGCGTGAAACGCCTTATCCGGCCTACGTTATAAACACTATCCTGTAGGCCTGATAAACGTAGCGCCATCAGGCATTTTACATTCTACATGGCGACGATCAGAAGCGATGACCGGCTTCAAGAGGAACCGCTTCTTCACCCGCGTTGAACACATACGTCGTGTTTGGGCCGCCGAGTGTCGCCTGCCCCTTGCTCACCTGAATCCAGTTGCCTTCCGGCAGGCCAATCACCGTTAACTCTGGCGCGACCACCAGCAGCTCGCGAATACGCTGTTCGCGGGTTTCGCCTTTGTGACCTTCCGGCAACGCGTTAGTGAAGTGCGGGTTAATCTGCAACGGGAACAGACCCAGCGCATCAAACCCTTGTGGGTCAACGATTGGCATATCGTTGGTGGTGCGAATAGTCGGACAGGCAAGGTTCGCGCCCGCGCTCCAGCCGATATACAACGCGCCACGCTTAATGGCAGCCACGATGGGCGCCAGCAGCCCACGTTCACGGCTCTCTTTTAGCAACTGGAAAGTGTTCCCTCCGCCGACAATCACCACTTCCGCATCGGCAATCGCTGCGACCGGATCGGCGACGCTATGAATACCGGTCACTGAGACGCCGAGCGGCGCAAGGACTGCGGCGGTTTTCGCTGTGTAGTCGTCCCAGGTTTGCGTGACGCCAGCAAACGGGAGAAACACCGCTGAACGGCGGCCATGCAGTTGTTCCGCCACCAGCGGCAGCGCGTGTTCCAGCCAGGCTTTTCCCGGCAGAGTGGAGTTACTCAATAACAGCAGTTCCATGACATCTCCAGTAATCAAAAAGTAAAAACATCCGTGATGCTACCACCGCTCATCTTACCGCTTGCTGATGTGGCTCACGATGTGGTTATCGATATTCTGGAACGCGTCTTGCAGGGGGATTTCGTGATGTCATCGGCTTTATGAGCAGCGGTGAGCCGCACTCCTGTCATTCGACGCTTTTTCCCTGACCGCAAGGTGCGGTATATTTCGCTTTTACAGGAGAATTTATGCTGCCCGACTCATCTGTCCGATTAAATAAATACATCAGTGAAAGCGGAATTTGCTCGCGTCGCGAGGCGGATCGCTACATTGAACAAGGGAATGTCTTCATTAATGGCAAACGCGCCACCATTGGCGATCAGGTGATGCCTGGCGACGTGGTGAAGGTGAATGGTCGGTTGATTGAGCCGCGCGAAGCGGAAGATCTGGTCTTTATCGCGCTGAACAAGCCAGTAGGGATTGTCAGTACCACGGAAGACAGCGAACGCGATAACATCGTGGATTTCGTGAACCATAGCAAACGTATTTTCCCGATTGGCCGCCTGGATAAAGACTCCCAGGGGCTTATCTTTCTTACCAATCACGGCGATCTGGTCAACAAAATCCTCCGTGCCGGTAACGATCACGAGAAAGAGTATCTGGTCACGGTTGATAAGCCGGTGACGGATGACTTTATTCGCGGTATGGGCGCGGGCGTCCCGATCCTCGGCACGGTGACCAAAAAGTGCAAGGTGAAGAAGGAAGCGCCGTTTGTTTTCCGCATTACCCTGATTCAGGGGCTGAACCGCCAGATCCGCCGCATGTGCGAGCACTTTGGCTATGAAGTGACGAAACTCGAACGCACGCGCATTATGAACGTGAGTTTATCCGGTCTGCCGCCCGGCGAGTGGCGGGATCTGACGGATGACGAACTCATCGCTCTGTTTAAGCTGATCGAAAACTCTTCATCAGAAGCCAAACCAACGTCGAAGGCGAAAGCGAAGCCGAAAACGGCGGGCATTAAGCGTCCGGTGGTGAAAATCGAAAAAACCAATGAGAAAGCGCGCCCGGCGTCAAACGGAAAACGCTTTACCTCGCCGGGGCGGAAGAAGAAAGGGCGTTAACGTCTGCCGCGCGTCGGCGTATTGGCCGACCAGGAAAACGACGCCTCAGTATCTGGTTTATAAGCCTGCTTTTTCTTCAACTGGCGGGCTTTTTTGGCCTCTGCTTCGCGCAGCGCCATTAACTTATCAATGTACTCCTTTTTCACGCTGTTGGTTTCCGCATTCGTGAGCGGACGGCCATGTGCAATGCGCGCGCGGTCGAGCAGCGTTTTCAGTTCACGCTGCTCGCGCTCGGTCATCTCTTTTTGGGTGATGCGTGGGAGTGCCATAAATGTACCCTCGGTCAGTCAGATAACCCAGTGTACGGCAAAGTGCAGAGGCTGTGTAGGCCGGATAAGGTGTTAGCCACCATCCGGCGACGTGCACGGATTGCGCCTGATGGCGCTACGCTTATCAGGTCTACACCTTCACCCTATCACGCGGCTTCTCGGCAATCGGCTTGCCTGACCAGTAACCGGCCAGCAGTGAGCCGGAGAGGTTATGCCAGACCGAGAACAGCGCGCCGGGGAGCGCGGCCAGCGGAGAGAAGTAAATTTTACCGAGCGCCGCCGCAAGGCCGGAGTTCTGCATTCCAACTTCAATCGCCAGCGTGCGGCAGGTGGACTCATCAAAGCCAAACAGGCGACCGCCCCAGTAACCGCCGAGCAGACCAATGGTGTTGTGCAGGATCACCGCCACAATCACCACAAAACCAACGGATGCGATATGCGAGGCGGAACCGGCCACCACTGCGCTGATGATCGCCAGAATGCACACCATTGAGAACGCAGGCAGATAAGGCTCCACGGTTTTTACTACGCGAGGAAACAGGTGGTGAATGACCAGCCCAAGCGCGATTGGAATCACGACGATCTGTAAAATGCTGAGCAGCATCCCCATCACATCCACCTGAATATGCGCATCCACATACAGGCGCGTCAGCAGCGGTGTCGCGACCACGCCAACCAGCGTGGAAACCGATGAGATAGTAACCGAAAGCGCCACATCCCCTTTCGCCAGATAGATCATGACGTTAGATGCCGTTCCGCTGGCGACGCTACCCACCAGTACCATCCCGGCTGAGAGGTCCGGCGGCATGTTAAACAGTATCGCCAGTAGCCAGGCGGCGAGCGGCATCACCAGATAATGCAGGAAAATACCGGCAGCGACAGGCGCCGGGCGGGAAAGCACGCGTTTAAAGTCGTCGAGCTTAAGGTGTACGCCCATGCCGAACATAATCAGCATCAGTAGCGTAGTCACCCACGAGCCAATGGGGGTGAAGGTCGATGGCGTGTAATACGCAATAACAGAGAGCAGCAGCGCCCACAACGGGAACAGCCGGGTGATAACGGATAACATAATAAATTCCTTGCAGTATTGTCGTGTTGTTTAGTTATAAAAAAGCCGGGTTCGAGCCCGGCTATAGGTATTATTTATCGCGTGAGGAAATTTTATTCAAACAAATTATGATGAAGCTTCTGCACGACCTGCTCCGCTTCGGCGCCAGGCACCAGGAAACAGAGGTTATGGCTGGATGCGCCATAGCAAATCATGCGGATGTTGAACGGTTCCAGTACGCCGAACACTTCTTTACCGACGCCGCAGGCTTTAGACAGATCGTTGCCAATCAGCGCGACCAGCGCGAGATTTTCTTCCACTTCTACCCGGCATAGCGCGGAAAGCTCCATCAGCAAAGACTGCGTCAGCAGCGTGTCGCCCGTTGAAGTGGAACCGGTGGTATCCAGCGTCAGTGCCACGCTCACTTCCGAGGTGGTGATTAAATCTACGGAGATATTGTGCCGCGCCAGAATGCCGAACACTTCCGCCAGGAAACCACGCGAATGCAGCATATTCAGGCTGTGCAGCGTTAACAGCGTCTGTTTGCGACGCAGCGCCAGCGCGCGGAAGAGAGGTGGGTTTTGGGTTTTATTGCATACCAGCGTCCCGCCCGCTTTTGGATCCTTACTGGAGCCGACGAAAACCGGGATATCGCTGCGTACGGCGGGCAGCAGCGTTGCAGGGTGCAGCACCTTCGCGCCAAAGGTCGCCATTTCCGCCGCTTCTTCAAAGGCGATTTCATCGATACGCTGCGCGGCAGGCACCACGCGCGGGTCGGTGGTGTAGATGCCCGGCACATCCGTCCAGATATCGACGCGCGCCGCGTGCAGCGCTTCTGCAAGCAGCGCCGCCGTGTAGTCGCTGCCGCCGCGTCCCAGCGTCGTTGTGCGGCCTTTGCTTTCGCTGCCGATAAAGCCCTGGGTGATGACCAGACCCTCTGCCAGGCGTGGGGCAAGCTGTAGCGTGGCCAGCTCCGACAGCGCTGCGATATCCGGTTCCGCGCGGCCAAAACGATCGCTGGTGCGCATCACCTTACGCACGTCAAACCACTGCGCCTGAATATTGCGCTCGCGCAGGATCTCCACAAACAGCAGGGTGGACATCAGCTCGCCGTGACTCACCAGCTCGTCGGTCAGGGCCATTGACGTCGCCAGTGAAGCCGCTTCGGCAAGCGTGGTAATGTTTTCCAGCAGACGCTCGATCTCTTCGCGGATAACGTTCGGGTAACGCAGACGCTCCAGAATATCGAACTGAATTTTACGGATGGCGTCGAGTTTTTCGAAGCGCTCTGGCGGTTCCAGCCCTTCTGCCAGCGCTACCAGCAGATTGGTGACGCCCGCAGAGGCGGAAAGCACCACTAAGCGTGCGTTAGCATCGGAAAGCACCACGTCGGCGCTGCGGTTCATGGCGTCAAAATCGGCGACGCTGGTTCCGCCAAATTTGGCGACGACGAGCGGGGAAACAGCAGTTGTCATATCAACCTCGTGTCAGGGAATGAAAAAAGCGACCATGGCACAAGGGCAGAACAGAAACCGGTGCAGGCGCAAATACCGTATTTATAAATAAAATGTGTGGCTGGGACTGTCAACGCCGGGATTATGCGGATTTTTTATGCTGTCCTGGCCCTCAGTAACAGTGCTTATAACGACTATACCCGTCATACTTCAAGTTGCAGATGTGTTGGCTGCACTCAGAAACCCCAGTCACATAGTTATCTATGCTCCTGGGGATTTCTTCCCTTGTCGCCTTCCTGCAACTCGAATTATTTAGGGTATATACTTTTCGCTGCTTTTTATCCGCGTTTGATTCGCGTTCGGGCTAACGGCACTAAAACAATCACACTTTTCTGTGACTGGCGTTACAATCGATCCCAGTCACAATTCTCAAATCAGAAGAGTATTGCTAATGAAAAACATCAATCCGACGCAGACTTCTGCCTGGCAGGCACTACAAAAACACTACGACGACATGAAGGACGTTACTATCGCGGATCTTTTCGCGAAAGATAGCGACCGTTTTACCCGATTTTCCGCGACGTTTGACGATTTGATGCTGGTGGATTTCTCCAAAAACCGCATCACCGAAGAGACGCTGGCGAAATTGCAGGATCTGGCGAAAGAGACCGATCTGGCCGGTGCGATTAAGTCCATGTTCTCTGGCGAAAAAATCAACCGTACCGAAGACCGTGCCGTGCTGCACGTTGCGCTGCGTAACCGTAGCAATACTCCGATTATCGTTGACGGCAAAGATGTGATGCCGGAAGTGAATGCAGTGCTGGAGAAGATGAAAGCCTTCTCTGAAGCGATTATTTCAGGTCAATGGAAAGGTTACACTGGTAAAGCGATCACTGACGTGGTCAACATCGGTATCGGTGGTTCCGACCTGGGGCCGTTCATGGTGACTGAAGCGCTGCGCCCGTACAAAAACCATCTGAATATGCACTTTGTGTCTAACGTCGATGGCACCCACATCGCCGAAGTGCTGAAGAAAGTAAACCCGGAAACCACCCTGTTCCTGGTGGCGTCTAAAACCTTCACAACGCAGGAAACCATGACCAACGCCCACAGCGCGCGCGACTGGTTCCTGAGCACCGCAAATGATGAAAAACACGTCGCGAAACACTTTGCGGCGCTTTCCACTAATGCAAAAGCGGTGGGTGAGTTTGGTATCGACACCGCCAACATGTTCGAGTTCTGGGACTGGGTCGGCGGTCGTTACTCTCTGTGGTCGGCGATTGGCTTGTCTATCATCCTGTCCGTCGGCTTTGACAACTTCGTTGAACTGCTGTCCGGCGCGCATGCGATGGATAAACACTTCTCCACAACACCGGCTGAGAAAAACCTGCCGGTGCTGCTGGCGCTGATCGGTATCTGGTACAACAATTTCTTTGGCGCAGAAACCGAAGCGATTCTGCCGTACGACCAGTATATGCACCGTTTTGCGGCCTACTTCCAGCAGGGCAATATGGAGTCCAACGGCAAGTATGTTGACCGTAACGGCAATGCCGTAGACTACCAGACTGGCCCAATCATCTGGGGTGAACCGGGCACCAACGGCCAGCACGCGTTCTACCAGCTGATTCACCAGGGGACGAAGATGGTGCCTTGCGACTTTATCGCCCCGGCGATAACCCATAACCCGTTGTCCGATCACCATCAGAAACTGCTGTCTAACTTCTTCGCTCAGACCGAAGCGCTGGCGTTCGGCAAATCCCGCGAGGTGGTTGAGCAGGAATATCGCGATCAGGGGAAAGATCCGTCTCAGCTTGAGCATGTGGTGCCGTTCAAAGTGTTCGAAGGCAACCGCCCGACGAACTCCATCCTGCTGCGTGAAATCACGCCGTTTAGCCTGGGGGCGTTGATTGCGCTGTATGAGCACAAAATCTTCACTCAGGGCGCGATCCTGAACATCTTCACCTTCGACCAGTGGGGCGTTGAGCTGGGCAAACAGCTGGCTAACCGTATCCTGCCGGAACTGGGTGATGATAAAGCGATTTCCAGCCATGACAGTTCAACTAACGGTCTGATTAACCGTTATAAAGCATGGCGTGCCTGATGGCGTAACGCCCGGTGGCGCTACGCTTACCGGGCCTACAAACTGATGATGTAACGCCCGGTGGCGCTACGCTTACCGGGCCTACAAATGGTGCGTCCTGTAGGCCGGATAAGGCGTTCCGCCGCCATCCGGCAGAAAAGTGATATATCTGTAAAAAAAGCCGATATTATTATCGGCTTTTTTTATAAGATAATTCCGGTTGTCTGTGCTATTCCGCAAAGATTTATATTGAGCTTAATCCTAAAATAATGAATAACCCGTAAGTTACTCGGTGTTATTTTCAGAGTATACGGATAATAAATATTACATTGTTTTATTTTAATATGATGTTTTTAAAAGATATTTAATTAGCATATAAATGCCATTCCAGCCAAAAGTTTAATTATCCTAAAACCGTCTCGCTATTTAGACCTGTCGCAATCCACATGCTTTAGTTGTGTATACTCGATCCCGCCTGAAACGTTTTTCGGGTAAATCTCCATTCATTCAATGAAGGGATATTGTGATGAAAAAAGCTCTGTATGGCATTTTTGCCATATCTGCGCTTGCGGCGACTTCTGTCTGGGCCGCCCCCGTTCAGGTGGGTGAAGCAGCAGGGTCGGCGGCGACGTCGGTATCAGCGGGAAGTTCCTCCGCAACCAGCGTCAGCACCGTAAGCTCGGCGGTGGGCGTCGCTCTGGCGGCGACCGGCGGTGGCGATGGTTCTAATACCGGAACCACTACCACCACAACCACCAGTACCCAGTAACACCGGTACGTTTAATCATAACCACACTTCGGTGTGGTTATTTTAGCTTGCCTGAGCCTGTGGGACTTCCTGGCCGGGGCCACCCGGCAATAATGCGGAGAAGAGTCGTGAAGCGACCTGGAATTATCATCATTTGCCTGCTGTTACAGGCTTGCTCAGCCACCACTAAAGGTCTGGGTAATTCGCTGTGGGACAGTCTGTTCGGTACGCCGGGCGTACAACTGACGGACGATGACATTCAAAACATGCCTTATGCCAGCCAGTACATGCAGCTCAATGGCGGGCCGCAGCTGTTTGTGGTGCTCGCTTTCGCAGAGAACGGGCAGCAGAAATGGGTGACGCAGGATCAGGCCACCATCGTGACCCAGCATGGTCGCCTGATTAAAACCCTGCTCGGCGGCGACAATCTGATCGGTGTGAACAATCTGGCGGCTGACCCATTGGCCAGACCGGCACAAATCGTAGATGGCGCAACGTGGACGCGCACGATGGGCTGGACGGAACATAAACAGGTGCGTTACGCCACCGCCCGCTCGGTCTTCAAATGGGATGGCGCTGACAGCATTAAAGTCGGTAGCGATGTAACCGCCGTTCGCGTACTGGATGAAGAGGTTACAACCGACCAGGCGCGCTGGCATAACCGCTACTGGATCGACAGCGAAGGGCAAATCCGCCAGTCGGAACAGTATCTGGGGGCGGACTACTTCCCGGTGAAAACCACGCTCATTAAGGCGGCAAAACAATGATGAAACAGACCATTGCAGCGCTGGCCCTGAGTTTGTGCGCTTCCTCATCTTTTGCCGCAGGCACCGTGAAGGTGTTTGCCGCAGGCAGCACTGAACCGAAGACGCTCACCGGCGCGGAACATCTGATCGATCTGGTCGGGCAGCCGAAACTGGCGAACAGCTGGTGGCCTGGCGCGGTTATCAGCGAAGAGCGGGCTACCGCCACGGCGCAGCGCCAGCAGCAGGAATTATTGGGCCGCCTGGCTGCGTTTGGCGCAGAGAAAAGCGGCGATGACGCCGCCGCAATCAATACGCTGCGCCAGCAGGTGCAGATGTTAAAAGTGACCGGCAGACAGCTCGTTAACCTTGACCCGGATACCGTACGCGTCAGCGAACGGGGCAATCCGCTGTTGCAGGGCCATTACACGCTGTGGGTCGGCGGGCAGCCGACGGATATCACGCTGTTTGGATTGGTTAGCCAGCCGGGTAAACGCCCCTTCAGCCCGGGGCGGGACGTGGCCAGCTACCTTGATGAGCAAAGCCTGCTCAGCGGGGCGGATCGCAGCTATGCGTGGGTTGTCTATCCCGACGGACGCACGCAGAAAGCGCCGGTCGCTTACTGGAACAAGCGTCACGTTGAGCCGATGCCAGGCAGCATCATTTTTGTCGGTCTTACGGATTCTCTATGGAGCAACACGCCGGATGCGCTTAACGCCGACATTCTTCGTACTCTGACGCAGCGGATACCCGAATAATGAAAAAAACACATCTGCTCAGCTTACTGGCGCTGGGCATCAGCGCAGCCTGCCATGCCGAAACATATCCGGCCCCCATTGGGCCGTCACAATCTGACTTCGGCGGCGTGGGGCTGCTGCAAACGCCAACGGCGCGAATGGCGCGGGAAGGGGAGATGAGCCTGAACTATCGTGATAACGATCAGTATCGCTACTACTCCGCGTCGATACAGTTGTTCCCGTGGCTGGAAACCACGCTGCGCTATACCGACGTGCGTACCAGACAATACAGCAGCGTGGAGTCGTTTTCCGGCAACCAGACCTACAAAGACAAAGCCTTCGACCTGAAACTGCGGTTATGGGAAGAGAGCTACTGGATGCCGCAGGTGGCGGTCGGCGCAAGGGATATCGGCGGGACGGGGCTGTTCGATGCGGAATACATTGTGGCGAACAAAGCCTGGGGGCCGTTTGATTTCTCGCTCGGTCTTGGCTGGGGTTATCTGGGCACCAGCGGCAACGTGAGCAATCCGTTTTGCTCATACAGCGATAAATTCTGTCACCGCGATAACAGTTATAAACAGGCCGGTTCCGTCAACGGCAGCGATATGTTCCACGGGCCAGCGTCGCTGTTTGGCGGGGTGGAGTATCAAACGCCCTGGCAGCCGCTGCGCCTGAAACTGGAGTATGAAGGCAACAATTATCAGCAGGATTTCGCGGGTAAGCTGGAGCAGAAGAGCAAGTTTAACGTCGGCGCCATTTACCGCGTCACCGATTGGGCCGACGTTAACCTCAGCTATGAACGCGGCAACACCTTCATGTTTGGCGTGACGCTGCGGACAAACTTCAACGATTTGCGCCCATCGTATAACGATAACGC
Organism: Citrobacter sp. CK180; assembly: GCF_030333655.1. Classification (NCBI taxonomy): domain Bacteria; kingdom Pseudomonadati; phylum Pseudomonadota; class Gammaproteobacteria; order Enterobacterales; family Enterobacteriaceae; genus Citrobacter; species Citrobacter sp. CK180. The sequence goes on from NZ_JAOWFM010000051.1 coordinate 23,247, forward strand.
GCGACCGAAATATCAGCCTGAACCGCAGGACGCCATCCTGCAACACTCGGTCGTCGCTAACCAGTTGACGCTGCTAAAATACAACGCCGGACTGGCGGACCCTAAAATTCAGGTGAAAGGCGATACGCTGTACGTCACTGGCGAGCAGGTGAAATACCGTGACTCGCGGGAAGGGATCGAACGCGCGAATCGGATCGTCATGAACGATCTGCCAGAAGGGATTCGCACGATCCGCGTGACGGAAAACCGTCTCAATATGCCGCAGGTCACTACGGAAACCGATGTCGCCAGCCTGAAACGCCATCTGGAAGGCGAGCCATTAGGACACGAGACCCCACTGGCGCAAAAACGTGTGGAGCCGATCGTGCCGGAAACAACCGAGCAGGGTTGGTATATTGATAAATCGCGCTTTGATTTCCATATCGATCCGGTGTTGAACCAGTCTGTCGGCGGCCCGGAAAATTTCTATATGTACCAGCTTGGCGTGATGGGGACGGCGGATCTGTGGGTAACGGATCATCTGCTTACCACCGGCAGTCTGTTTGCCAATATCGCCAACAACTACGACAAATTTAACTACACCAACCCACCGAACGATTCGCATCTTCCGCGTGTGCGTACCCATGTGCGCGAATATGTGCAGAACGATATCTATGTGAATAACCTGCAAGCCAACTACTTCCAGTACCTCGGCAACGGTTTCTACGGCCAGGTTTACGGCGGTTATCTGGAGACCATGTACGGCGGCGCAGGGGCGGAAGTGCTGTATCGCCCGGTCGACAGCAACTGGGCGTTTGGTCTTGACGCTAACTACGTGAAACAGCGTGACTGGCGTAGCGCGCAGGATATGATGAAATTCACCGATTATAGCGTGAAAACCGGCCACTTGACCGCCTACTGGACGCCGTCGTTCGCGCAGGATGTGCTGGTGAAAGCGAGCGTCGGTCAATATCTGGCTGGCGACAAGGGCGGTACGCTGGAAATCGCGAAACGTTTTGACAGCGGCGTGGTGGTTGGCGGCTATGCCACGATCACCGATGTGTCGCCGGACGAGTACGGGGAAGGGGATTTCACCAAAGGCGTGTACGTGTCGGTGCCGTTGGATCTCTTCTCGTCCAGCCCAACCCGCAGCCGCGCAGCGATTGGCTGGACGCCGCTGACGCGTGACGGCGGTCAGCAGCTTGGCCGGAAGTTTGGTCTGTACGATATGACCAGCGACCGCAACGTGAATTTCCGCTGATTGAGCCGTTTGCCAGCCGGATGGCGCTACGCTTATCCGGCCTACAAACCGCATCTATTGTAGGCCGGATAAGGCGTTTACGCCGCCATCCGGCAATTTACCACGCTTCCCGCGCCGATCACTGTGCCGTCGCTTTTCCCTTCTCTTTGAAACATGCCGTGACAGAGATCATTCTCCGCTGACCTTTGCTGCACAAAACATAAACAAAAAATATAGATCTCCGTCACATTTTTGCGTTATACAGGAACCTTGCTACTGAGAAAGAGGGTGCTGCTATGACGTCACTATCTCGTCCACGCGTGGAGTTTATCTCCACGATCCTACAGACCGTGCTGAATCTTGGGCTGTTAAGTCTGGGCCTGATCCTGGTCGTTTTCCTCGGTAAAGAGACCTTACATCTGGCGGATGTGCTGTTCGCGCCGGAGCAAACCAGCAAATACGAGCTGGTGGAAGGGCTGGTGGTCTACTTTCTCTACTTTGAGTTTATTGCGTTGATTGTGAAGTATTTCCAGTCAGGTTTTCATTTCCCGCTGCGCTACTTTGTCTATATCGGGATCACCGCGATTGTGCGGCTGATCATCGTCGATCATAAATCGCCGATGGATGTGCTGATCTACTCTGCGGCGATCCTGTTATTGGTGATCACCCTGTGGTTATGTAATTCGAAACGGCTAAAACGGGAATAAAAAAAGGCGCTCCGAGGAGCGCCGAAGAACAGTCACAAGTTGGGATAATATAAGTTGAGGGTTGCAGTGGCATTGCCCGTTTCCGGGCAGGTACATCAATGAAACTTAGCCTTTCACACCGCCTGCCGTCAGGCCGTTGACCAGCCAACGCTGGGCCAGCAGGAACACCAGCGTGATCGGGATGGCGGACAACACGGCTGCGGCGGCAAAATCGCCCCACAGATAGTTTTGCGGGTTGAGGTACTGCTGCATACCTACCGCAAGGGTATAGCTGTTTACATCACGCAGTAACAGCGAGGCGACAGGAACTTCAGTGATGGCGGCAATGAACGACAGAATAAAGACCACCGCCAGAATCGGCACCGAGAGCGGTAGCAGCACCAGGCGGAAAGCCTGCCACGGCGTCGCGCCATCCAGCGCCGCCGCTTCTTCCAGCGAACCGTCGATGGTTTCGAAATAGCCTTTAATCGTCCAGACGTGCAGCGCAATCCCGCCCAGGTAAGCGAAAATCACCCCGCCGTGGGTATTCAGACCGATAAACGGAATGTACTGGCCGAGACGGTCGAACAACGCGTACAACGCCACCAGTGACAGCACCGCCGGGAACATCTGGAAAATCAGCATCCCTTTGAGCAACGTCGCTTTGCCGGGAAAGCGCATACGGGCAAACGCGTAAGCGCAGGTCGTAGAGAGCGCCACGATGCCAATGGCGGTGATCGCCGCGACTTTGATCGAGTTCCATAGCCATAACAGAACCGGGAAGGGGGGCGGCGTGACACGGCCATCAGCGTGTTCCACGCTGAAGCCCAATGCCAGCCGCCAGTGCTCCCAGGAGATGCGTTCCGGGATCAGACTCCCGGTTGCGAAGTTGCCTTCACGCAGCGAAATGGCGACGACCATCAGCAGCGGGAACATGATTGCCGCGATAAAAATCAGCAGCCCTAAGTGCGTGATGAAGAGACGCAGCTTTTGAGATTTGGGTTGAACCATTGCCATTGTTGTTATCTCCCTTAATCAAACTTCATACGCGTGGCTTTCAGGTTCACGATGGCCAGCGCGCCAACCAGCAGGAAGATCAGCGTGGCGATCGCGGCCGCCAGACCGAAGTCCTGGCCCCCGCCGCCTTCAAAGGCGATGCGGTAGGTATAGCTCACGAGCAGGTCGGTATAACCGGCTGGCGTAGTGGTGCCGAGGCGGTCCGGGCCGCCGTTGGTCAGAAGCTGAATCAGTACGAAGTTGTTAAAGTTAAAGGCAAAGCTGGCGATCATCAGCGGCGTCAGCGGCTTAATCAGCAGCGGGAATGTAATCTTAAAGAAGTTCTGGAACGGGCCCGCGCCGTCCATTGCCGACGCTTCGTACAGATCGTCTGGAATCGCTTTCAGCAGGCCCATGCAGAGGATCATCATGTACGGATAGCCCAGCCAGGTGTTGACGATAATGACCATCGTGCGGGCGGTGTTCGGGTCGCTGAACCAGGCCGGTTTGAGGCCAAACAGCGCGCTCAGCATCATGTTGATCTCACCAAAGCTCTGGTTGAATAAACCTTTGAAGATCAGAATCGAGATGAACGACGGCACCGCATACGGCAGAATCAGCAGCACGCGGTAAATCGCTTTACCTTTCAGCGCTTCCCACTGTACGAGGCAGGCCAGCACCATCCCAACCGCCACGGTCAGCAGCACGGTGAGAACTGAGAACACCACGGTCCAGACGAAGATCGCGAAGAACGGTTTCTGGATGCCCTCGTCAGTAAAGACGCGGGAGAAATTGTCCCAGCCGATGGTCACGGTGTAGCCTGGGCTCAGTTTTTCGTCGCCCCAGTTGCCGTCCGCGTTGATGGCCTGATAGTAGCCAATATCGTTGTTTGGCCGGTACGCCACGCCGCTCTGGTTATTTGTCAGCGTGCCGTCGCTGGCAAGGGTATAGAGCGGCTGGGTACCGGAAAACTGGCGCAGCGAGCTCATGATGACCTTGCTTTCATCGGGTAAAACGGCGGTAAGCTGGTTCAGCGCCTGACGATTTTGGGTGATGATGCGCAGGTTGGCGCGTTCACCGGTCGGCAGCGCGTCAGCCTCTTTCAATTGCAGTTTTTGTTCGCCGCCGAATTTAAAGGCGTCGGAGAGATAATTCTTGCCGGTTTCGCCGTCGGTGAGGGCCAGTTGCCACTCGTCACCCGCCGGATACAGGCCAAAGTTATAGGTTTTGCCCGCCTGATAAGAACGATCCATCAGCACCTGCTGGGCGCGTTCAAAGGTGAGCTGGTTGGTGCTGCTGTAGTTGGTAAAGGCGATGGCGATAGTGCAGACCAGCGGGAACAGGACAAACAGTCCCATACCGGCCATGCCCGGATAAACATAGCGCCAGGCATAGGTTTTACGATTCGCGAAAATATACAGGCCAGCAGAGCTTAAAATCAGCGTCATGATGGCAAACAGGTACTCCCCTTGTGCGTACATTAAAACTACAAGGTAACCCACCAGCAGGCCCAGCAGACCAATCGCTGACCACTTCAGCGCGTCGCTTTGCCACCAATGTTTCTTTTTAATGACATCCATGGGGATCTTCCTCTACAACTTTGAAATCCTGTAGGTCAGCGTGCCTGATGGCGCTGCGCTTCTCCGGCCTACCTGTTCTGTAGGCCGGAGAAGGCATTGATGCCGCCATTCGGCACACGACCTGAACATTACTTGGTGATACGGCCCTGCGCGTCTTTCAGCGCGGCGTCGACAGTCTGACGACCGCTGGCAGCGTTGATAACTGCCGTACGAACCGCATACCAGAAGGCTGACATCTGCGGAATGTTCGGCATGATTTCGCCTTTCTGGGCGTTATCCATCGTGGCGGCGATACGCGGATCTTTCGCTAACTGATCCTGGAAAGATTTCAGCGCAACCGCGCCCAGCGGTTTGTCCTTGTTCACGTCGTCCAGACCCTGATCGGTCAGCAGGTAGTTTTCGAGGAACTCTTTCGCCAGCTCTTTGTTCGGGCTGGCGGCGTTAATGCCCGCGCTCAGCACGCCAACGAACGGTTTAGACGGTTTGCCTTTGAATGTCGGCAGCAGTGTCACGCCGTAATTGATTTTGCTCTTGTCGATGTTTGACCACGCCCACGGACCGTTGATGGTCATCGCCGTTTCGCCTTTGTTAAAGGCGGCTTCCGCGATGGAGTAATCGGTATCGGCGTTCATGTGTTTGTTTTTGATCATATCGACCAGGAAGCCCAGACCGGCTTTCGCCCCTGCGCTGTCTACGCCGACATCTTTCACGTCATACTTACCGTTCTCAAACTTGAACGCGTAACCGCCATCGGCGGCAATCAGCGGCCAGGTGAAGTACGGTTCTTGCAGGTTGAACATCAGCGCGCTCTTACCTTTCGCCTTCAGCTCTTTATCCAGCGCCGGGATCTCTTCCCAGGTTTTCGGCGGGTTCGGAACGAGGTCTTTGTTGTAAATCAGGGACAGCGCTTCAACGGCGATCGGGTAGGCGATCAGCTTGCCGTTGTAACGCACCGCATCCCAGGTGAACGGATAGAGCTTGTCCTGGAACGCCTGGTCCGGGGTGATCTCAGCCAGCAGGCCAGACTGTGCGTAGCCGCCAAAACGGTCATGCGCCCAGAAGATGATGTCCGGGCCGTCACCGGTGGCCGCAACCTGAGGGAATTTCTCTTCCAGCTTGTCCGGGTGCTCAACGGTGACTTTAATGCCGGTGTCTTGTTCGAATTTTTTGCCCACTTCAGCGAGGCCGTTGTAGCCTTTGTCGCCGTTAATCCAGATAACCAGCTTACCTTCTTCAATCTTGGCGAGAGCCGAGGCGGAAAACATCATCGTCGTCAGTGCGGACAATGCGAGGATGCGTGCGCCAGTTTTGATTTTCATATCTCCCATCCTTTTTGGTGATGTGCTCGTGGATACACAGAGGTGGCTTAACGGTATCTAGTTTCTTTATACGACAACCTCTTTCCATCCTCCTTACCCCTACGCCCCACCCCTTCTTTATGTGATCTGTGTTGCATAAATGTGAGTAATGCGTGTTGGCGCACATAAAAACACCGCGATTTTTGCAGGTGACATCACGAAATTCCTCGGCGGGGCGCGGCCCGGGTCTCAGACGCTGCTCCCTCATCCTCCCGCCTCCTCCCCCATAAAAAAGCCGGGGGGTGGAGGATTTACGCAATCAAGGGATAACGCATAGTCAGGCCATCATGAATGTTGCTGTCGATGACAGGTTGTAACGAAGGGAGAAGGGCATGGCGAGCGTACAGCTGCGAAATGTAACGAAAGCCTGGGGTGACGTGGTGGTATCGAAAGATATCAATCTCGACATTCACGAAGGGGAATTCGTGGTGTTTGTCGGACCGTCAGGCTGCGGGAAATCGACCTTGCTGCGTATGATCGCCGGACTTGAAACCATCACCAGCGGAGATCTGTTCATTGGGGAAGCCCGTATGAACGACATCCCGCCCGCCGAACGCGGCGTGGGGATGGTCTTCCAGTCCTATGCGCTCTATCCCCACCTGTCCGTGGCAGAAAACATGTCTTTTGGTTTGAAGCTGGCGGGGGCCAAAAAAGAGGTGATGAATCAGCGTGTGAATCAGGTGGCTGAAGTGCTGCAACTGGCGCACCTGCTGGAGCGCAAGCCGAAAGCGCTCTCCGGCGGCCAGCGCCAGCGCGTGGCGATAGGCCGCACGCTGGTGGCGGAACCGCGCGTGTTCCTGCTTGATGAGCCGCTGTCTAACCTCGATGCCGCCCTGCGCGTGCAGATGCGTATCGAAATCTCCCGCCTGCATAAGCGTCTGGGCCGCACGATGATTTACGTCACCCACGATCAGGTCGAAGCGATGACGCTGGCCGACAAAATCGTGGTGCTGGATGCCGGCCGCGTGGCGCAGGTCGGTAAGCCGCTGGAGCTGTACCACTATCCGGCGGATCGCTTCGTCGCAGGCTTTATCGGTTCCCCGAAAATGAACTTCCTGCCGGTGAAAGTCACCGCGACCGCTATCGAGCAGGTGCAGGTTGAGCTGCCGAACCGCCAGAACGTCTGGCTGCCGGTAGAAAGCAACGGCGTTCAGGTCGGGGCAAATATGTCTTTAGGTATTCGTCCAGAGCATCTGCTGCCCAGCGACATCGCCGATGTCACCCTGGAAGGCGAGGTTCAGGTCGTCGAACAACTTGGTCACGAAACACAAATTCATATCCAGATCCCCGCCATTCGTCAAAACCTGGTTTACCGCCAGAACGACGTGGTGTTGGTAGAAGAGGGTGCCACATTCGCTATCGGTCTGCCGCCAGAGCGTTGCCATCTGTTCCGTGAAGATGGTTCCGCATGCCGTCGGCTGCATAAGGAGCCGGGCGTTTAAGGTCCCCATTAAAAAAACAAAACGCAAAACCATTCGAGGATGCATCAAGGCGGCAAGTGAAAAAACACCGCCAACAAAGAGGCAGTCCGAAGGGGGACGCGTTTAAAGAAAAGCAATGATCTCAGGAGATAGAATAATGATTACTCTGCGCAAACTTCCTCTGGCGGTTGCCGTCGCAGCAGGCGTTATGTCTGCTCAGGCAATGGCAGTGGATTTCCATGGTTATGCTCGTTCCGGTATCGGCTGGACGGGTAGTGGCGGCGAACAACAATGTTTCCAGGCAACTGGCGCTCAAAGTAAATACCGTCTTGGTAACGAATGTGAAACCTATGCGGAATTGAAACTGGGTCAGGAAGTGTGGAAAGAAGGCGACAAGAGCTTCTATTTCGACACTAACGTGGCCTACTCCGTAGCGCAACAGAATGACTGGGAAGCAACCGATCCGGCGTTCCGTGAAGCCAATGTGCAGGGTAAAAACCTGATTGACTGGCTGCCAGGCTCCACCATCTGGGCGGGTAAGCGCTTCTATCAGCGTCATGACGTTCACATGATCGACTTCTACTACTGGGATATTTCTGGTCCTGGTGCGGGTATCGAAAACATCGACCTGGGCTTCGGTAAACTGTCTCTGGCAGCGACCCGCTCTCAGGAAGCCGGTGGTTCCTACACCTTCAGCAGCCAGGATATTTACAACTCTTCTAAAGACACCGCCAACGACGTCTTCGACGTGCGTTTAGCCGGTCTGGAAACGAACCCGGACGGCGTGCTGGAACTGGGTGTCGACTATGGTCGCGCAAACACCACTGACGATTATCGTCTGGCTGACGGCGCGTCTAAAGACGGCTGGATGTTCACTGCTGAACATACCCAGAGCATGCTGAAGGGCTACAACAAGTTTGTGGTTCAGTACGCCACTGACGCGATGACCACGCAGGGTAAAGGTATTCCTCAGGGTTCTTACGGCTCGACTTTTGATATCGGCGAAGGCGACGATCAGCTCCATTATGTCGATCGTTACGTCAATAACAACGGTAAGCTGTGGCGTATTCTGGACCACGGGGCGATCTCTCTGGGCGACCGTTGGGACCTGATGTACGTCGGTATGTTCCAGAAACAGGATCTGGATAACGATCTGGGTACTGACTGGTGGACCGTGGGCGTTCGTCCGATGTTCAAATGGACGCCGATCATGAGCACCCTGCTGGAAGTCGGTTACGACAACGTCAAATCTCAGCAGACTGGCGATCGCAACAACCAGTACAAAATCACCCTGGCGCAACAATGGCAGGCTGGCGACAGCATCTGGTCCCGCCCGGCCATCCGTCTCTTCGCAACCTACGCGAAGTGGGATGAGAAATGGGGCTATATCAAAGATGGCGATAACACATTGCGTTATGCCGCATCGAATAACTCCGGCTTCAACACAACCAGCCGTGGCGACAACGATGAGTGGTCCTTCGGCGCCCAGATGGAAATCTGGTGGTAATACGTGACATAACGAGGGGGGCGTAAGTCCCCCGGTAACGAGATGCAGGCCGGATAAGGCGTAGCCGCTATCCGGCATTATCTGCACCGTTTCTCGCGGTTTAGCGCGCTATTGCCTGGCCACCGCTGAACCCGTGCTATCTGAGGTGATAACAATGAAAATGAAGAAAAGTCTCGTCGCCCTTTGTTTATCGGCGGGGTTGCTGGCAAGCGCACCAGGCATCAGCCTGGCGGAGGTAAACTATGTTCCGCAAAACACCAGCGCAGCGCCTGCGATTCCGACCGCCGCACTACAACAACTCACCTGGACGCCTGTCGACCAGTCCAGTACGCAGTCCACACAGCTTTCCACCGGTGGTCAGCGGCTTGACGTCGCCGGTATTACAGGCTCGGTTGCCGCGTATAGCGTACCGGCGAATATCGGTGAGCTCACGCTGACATTGAGCAGCGAAGTTAACAAACAAACCAGCGTATTTGCACCGAACGTGCTGATTCTCGACCAGAACCTGACGCCTTCAGCGTTTTTCCCCAGCAGCTACTTTACCTACCAGGCCCCCGGCGTGATGAGCGCGGATCGTCTGGAAGGGGTGATGCGCCTGACGCCTGCGCTGGGCCAGCAGAAGCTGTACGTTCTGGTGTTTACCACCAATAACGATCTCCAGCAGACCACCACGCTGCTTGACCCGGCAAAAGCGTATGCGAAAGGCGTGGGTAATGCCGTCCCGGATATTCCCGATCCGATCGCGCGCCACACGACTGATGGCCTGCTGAAACTGAAAGTGAAAACCAACAGCAGCTCCAGCGTACTGGTTGGCCCGCTGTTTGGTTCTTCCGGTCCGGGACCTGTCACCGTCGGCAACACTGCGGCACCGGCGACCGCCTATACCGCACCAGCCGTTGCCGCGCCAGCGCCTGCCCCGGCGAAGAAAAGCGAGCCAATGCTGAACGACACGGAAAGCTACTTCAACAATGCGATTAAGGACGCGGTAGCGAAAGGTGACGTTGATAAAGCTCTGAAACTGCTTGATGAAGCCGAACGCCTGGGATCGACATCTGCCCGTTCCACGTTTATCAGCAGTGTAAAAGGCAAGGGGTAAGCGTCTCCCCACATTGCTGATTTTGCAACAACTGGTGCGTCTCCTGGCGCACCTTTTTTTTAGCATTCCATGCGAGTTGTTACACTTCTGTTGCGCAACCGATCACTTAATTATGTTTACGCCTCCCGTAATCTCTTTTCTGCGATACAATGCCTTTACGTTATGAAACGGAGAGTACGGCATGTCACACCCTGCGTTAACGCAACTGCGTGCGCTGCGCTATTTTAAAGAGATTCCTGCGCTGGATTCCCGGTTGCTCGACTGGTTACTTCTGGAAGATTCCATGACCAAACGTTTTGAGCAAGAAGGGAAACGGGTAAGCGTGACATTGCTTCGGGAAGCGTTTGTTGGTCCACATGAAGTGGCTGAAGAGGTGGCGCTGCTACCGGTCGAATCCCGCTACTGGTTACGTGAAATTTTGTTATGTGCAGACGGCGAACCCTGGCTTGCCGGGCGTACCGTCGTGCCTGAATCAACGTTGTGCGGCCCTGAGTTGGCCTTACAAAATCTGGGAAAAACGCCGTTAGGGCGCTACCTGTTTACATCATCAACGTTGACCCGAGATTTTATTGAGATTGGTCGTGATGCCGCACTGTGGGGGCGTCGTTCCCGCCTGCGTCTGAGCGGTAAGCCGCTGATGCTTACCGAGCTGTTTTTGCCCGCATCACCGTTGTATTAAGAGGAAAACAAAATGGAGTGGAGTCTGACGCAGAATAAGCTGTTGGCGTTTCACCGCCTGATGCGTACGGATAAGCCAATCGGCGCCTTACTGCTGCTCTGGCCGACATTATGGGCGCTGTGGGTAGCGACGCCGGGAGTGCCGCAACTGTGGATTCTGGCGGTGTTTGTCGCCGGGGTCTGGTTAATGCGCGCCGCCGGTTGCGTGGTCAACGATTATGCCGATCGTAAGTTTGATGGACATGTGAAACGCACGGCCAACCGACCGTTGCCCAGCGGGGCGGTCACGGAGAAAGAGGCGCGCACGCTGTTTGTCGTACTGGTAGCGCTCTCCTTCCTGCTGGTATTAACGCTGAATACGATGACCATTCTGCTGTCGATTGCGGCGCTGGCGCTGGCGTGGGTCTATCCCTTCATGAAGCGTTACACCCATTTGCCGCAGGTTGTGCTGGGCGCGGCGTTCGGCTGGTCTATTCCTATGGCGTTTGCGGCGGTGAGTGAGTCCGTGCCGCTGAGCTGCTGGCTGATGTTCCTGGCCAATATCCTCTGGGCGGTGGCCTACGACACGCAGTATGCGATGGTTGACCGGGACGACGATCTGAAAATCGGCATTAAATCGACGGCCATTCTGTTCGGGCGACATGACAAACTTATTATCGGGATTTTGCAGATTGCGGTGCTGGCGCTAATGGCGCTGATTGGCTGGCTGAACGGGCTGGGCTGGGGGTATTACTGGTCGGTGCTGGTGGCCGGCGCGCTGTTTGTGTATCAGCAGAAACTGATTGTCGGGCGCGAACGTGAAGCCTGTTTTAAAGCGTTTATGAACAATAACTACGTCGGCCTGGTGCTGTTTTTAGGGCTGGCGATGAGTTACGTTGGCTGAAAAAAAGCCCGGTAGCGCTTACCGGGCCTACATAACATATTGCGCAGAATGTAGGCCGGGTAGGGCGAAGCCGCCACCCGGCTTTTTATTGTCACTCGCCCTGCGTTGCGCTCTCAATGGTCAGACGCACATCCGACGTGATCAAATCGGCCAACATCTGATACACCTTCATCGTCTGCTCAGGCTCGGCGTCACCGGTATCGCTGATGTATTTCTCATCACGCAGAGTCAGCACCAGAGAACTGAACACCGCTTTATCGAAGAACTCCGGCGCGTTAATGCCGTGCAGAACGGAAAGACGTTGCGCGACCGTGCGACTCTCTTTTTCCAGCGTACCGCGGTTGATCGACGGATTCGCGCTCAGCAGCCAGAAGGTGATGGCATAGCGTTGCAGCGTTTCGCGCGCGCCAGCCGCCAGCAGTTGCAGCGTGCGAGAATGTGCCGGATTGATATGCAGCTCATCATTCTGCACGGCGATCAGCCCCTGACGTTGCATCTCACTGCTCAGCGCGTCAATCACGCTGGCAAGCTCATCGTGTTCCCAGCGCAGGAACAGTTCCGCTTTCAGCATCGGATAGAGCACGTCAACATGCTGCATCAGCGCGTCACGCGAGATGTGGCGGTGCTGGGTAATGATGGCCGCCATCAGGGAAGGCAGAACCAGCATATGCGCGATGTTGTTGCGATAGTAGGTCATCAACACGGCCTGCTCGCGCGGCAGAATGATGATATCGCCGATAGTGTCTTTCTCGACCTCAAACTTGTTCATTTGCAAGGCGTGGTCGATCAGTTCACTGGCGCTCTGCGCAGGAACCGTAGAATCTGCCGCGTACGGCACGTTGCGCAGCAGACTCAGATAGCAGTCGAGCTGTTCAGTCAGTTGCTCACGGGTCAGAGAGCGCTGGCGGGAAGCCAGCAGCGCGGTGCAGCACAGGTTCATGGCGTTGGCGGCGCCGGCGTTGTTAATGCGCACCATCAGATCGGCGGCAATGTTATTCACCGTCGGCGTCAGCCAGGCCGGGCGGATAGACTCGATAGGATCGATGGATTCACGCCACTCCGGCACATGCTGGTTGAGGTAAGTCATCAATGGCATCGGTTCGCCAAAGTTGACGTAGCCCTGGCCCAGATTACGCAGCTTGCTTAAACCGCGCAACATCTGCGGCAGGCTCTCTTTCTCTTTCGTCGCGCCACGCAGCTCTTTGGCGTAAGTGCCCACTTCCATCACATGCTCATAGCCGATGTAGATCGGCACCAGCGTGATAGGACGCGTGCCGCCGCGCAACATCGCCTGAATGGTCATCGACAGCGTGCCGGTTTTCGGGTCGAGCAGACGACCGGTACGCGAGCGACCGCCTTCGACGAAATATTCGACCGAGTAACCACGGCTGAACAGCTCGCCTAGGTATTCACGGAAAACGGTGGAGTAGAGCTTGTTGCCCTTGAAGGTACGACGAATAAAGAACGCGCCCAGACGGCGGAAAATCGGACCCGCCGGCCAGAAGTTCAGGTTGATGCCCGCAGCGATATGCGGCGGCACCAGCCCCTGGTGATACAGCACGTAGGAAAGCAGCATATAGTCCATATGGCTGCGGTGGCAGGGCACATAGACAATTTCATGCCCGTCGTGCGCCAACTGGCGCACGCGCTCGGCGTTATGGACGTTAATCCCCTGATAAAGACGGTTCCAGGTAAAGCCCAGAATACGGTCGGTCAGACGGATCATCTCGTAGGAGAAGTTGGCGGCAATCTCTTCCATCAGCGCAATGGCGTTTTGCTGCGCCTTTTCATGGGAGATTTTTTTGCTGCGCGCTTCATCTTCCACGGCGCGAGCGATGGCTTTTGAAGCCAGCAGCTTGTTAAACAGATCCTGACGGGCTGGCAGACGCGGCCCGACCGCCGCCAGACGTTGACGGGCGAAGTGCATACGTGCCACGCGCGCCAGTTTCTGCGCTATTGTCTTGTCAGTGCCGTGTTCGTCAGCCATCCGACGCAAAGACACGGACGGCGAGAAACGAACAAAGCTGTCGCGTCCCAGCCAGGAGACGGCAAAGAATTTCTGCACGCCGTTCAGCATACGTAAAGGCGGGTTCTCTTCTCCTTTTTCGCGCCCCGGAGAGCGGCCAAACATCACCGATACCGGCACCATTTGCACATCCAGATCGGGATTGCTGCGGTGGAGATCGAGATAGTTGTGGAAAAGCTTAATGGACTCTTCTTTTGGCGTGTAATAGGTGAAGACACGCGGCCCGCCGTGAATAAAGACATAACGCGGCAGCAGCGTTCCGTCGATCTCCAGCGGCTCCAGCGGGTCGGGAAGATCGTGCGCCAGACACTGGGCGCGCAGCGTCAGCAGGTCTGCTTTGGAGTTGTACGGCAATACGTACATAATAGGGCGCGATGTATCAAGCCCCAACTCCGGGGCAGGATCTGCCGGAATAGACTTGCTTTTTACCAGCACGCTTAATGGTAAATTCAGTAATTTGTAGTAAATTCGTGGCCAGCCGGACATAAACGATGTAAAGCCTCTGGTTAATAATGCAAATGCGCTGCAAGGATATCAGAAAGTCTGGTGAATTTCTGGTGTATCCCGTCATACTTCGCGCTGCGTTGCCGTCGCCCGAATCATACGGGCCAACGATATAATTTCATTGACGCTAATAATGCAAAAAGGTTCTTTTAATGGCCAATAATACCACTGGATTCACCCGAATCATTAAAGCCGCAGGCTATTCCTGGAAAGGTTTTCGCGCCGCATGGGTCAACGAAGCGGCGTTTCGCCAGGAAAGCATCGCCGTGCTGGCAGGTGTGCTGATTGCCTGCTGGCTGGATGTGGATGCCATTACTCGCGTATTGCTGATTGGTTCCGTGATGCTGGTGATGATTGTTGAAATCCTTAACAGCGCCATTGAAGCTGTTGTTGATCGTATTGGCTCTGAATACCATGAACTCTCCGGCCGCGCGAAGGACATGGGGTCTGCGGCGGTGCTGCTGTCTATTTTCGTCGCGCTGATGACCTGGGGTCTCCTGCTATGGTCACATTTCCGCTAAGGTTTTTTCGATAAAGATTCCATAACGGTATAAAACTCCTGTTTTCTGCGCAGTTTATGGTTCCAAAATCACCTTTAGCTGTATATACTCACAGCATAACTGTATATACACCCAGGGGGCGGAATGAAAGCGTTAACGGCCAGGCAGCAAGAGGTGTTTGATCTCATTCGGGATCACATCAGCCAGACAGGTATGCCACCAACGCGTGCGGAGATCGCGCAGCGTTTGGGGTTCCGTTCCCCAAACGCCGCTGAAGAACACCTGAAAGCGCTGGCGCGTAAAGGGGTGATTGAAATTGTTTCCGGCGCATCGCGCGGTATTCGCCTGCTTCTGGACGAAGAAGAAGGGTTGCCGCTGGTCGGTCGCGTCGCCGCCGGTGAACCGCTGCTGGCGCAGCAGCATATCGAAGGCCATTATCAGGTCGATCCTTCGCTGTTTAAACCCAATGCTGATTTTCTGCTGCGTGTTAGCGGCATGTCGATGAAAGATATCGGAATTATGGACGGCGATCTGCTGGCAGTGCATAAAACTCAGGATGTCCGTAACGGCCAGGTGGTTGTGGCGCGTATTGACGATGAAGTCACGGTAAAACGCCTGAAAAAACAGGGCAATAAAGTTGAACTTTTGCCAGAAAACAGCGAATTTAAACCGATCGTGGTTGACCTGCGTGAGCAGAGCTTCACCATCGAAGGGCTGGCGGTAGGCGTTATCCGTAACGGTGAATGGCTGTAATCAGGCGCTGGCACAACGCCTGATGGCGCTGCGCTTATCAGGCCTACAAATATCCCCGTAGGCCGGATAAGGCGTTTACGCCGCCATCCGGCAAATGTGCCCATAGTACCGTAGGCCGGATAAGGCATTTACGCCGCCATCCGGCAAATGTACCCATAGTACCGTAGGCCGGATACGGCGTTTATGCCGCCATCCGGCAAATGTACCCGTAATACCGTAGGCCGGATAAGGCATTTATGCCGCCATCCGGCGATTAATCGATTGGTTTATTTGACTTTTTCTCAGGCTCATCTGCATGCCTTTCTTCACATCCTCTGACAAAGCACTCTGGCGCCTCGCCTTACCCATGATTTTTTCCAACATCACCGTCCCCTTACTGGGTCTGGTGGATACGGCTGTTATTGGTCATCTCGATAGCCCCGTCTATCTGGGTGGTGTTGCCATTGGCGCAACCGCAACCAGCTTCCTTTTCATGCTGTTGCTCTTCTTACGCATGAGCACTACCGGGTTAACGGCGCAGGCCTTTGGCGCGAAAAATCCGCAAGCGCTGGCGAGAGCGTTGGTGCAACCACTCATCCTGGCGCTGAGCGCGGGGGCGCTGATTGCGCTGCTGCGCACGCCGATTATCGATCTGGCATTGCATATCGTTGGCGGTAGCGAAGCGGTGCTGGAGCAGGCAAGACGCTTTCTGGCGATCCGCTGGCTGAGCGCCCCGGCATCTCTGGCGAATCTGGTTTTGCTTGGTTGGCTGCTCGGCGTTCAGTACGCCCGTGCGCCGGTTATCCTGCTGATTGTCGGGAATATCCTGAACATCGTCCTCGACCTGTGGCTGGTTATGGGGCTGCACATGAACGTGCAAGGGGCTGCGCTGGCGACGGTCATCGCCGAATATGCCACGCTGTTAATTGGTCTGCTGATGGTACGCAAAGTCCTTCGTTTGCGCGGTGTCTCTCCTGGTATGTTGAAACAGGCCTGGCGCGGGAACTTCCGTCGTTTGCTGGCGCTTAATCGCGACATCATGCTGCGTTCGCTGCTGCTGCAACTCTGTTTTGGCGCAATCACGGTACTGGGCGCCCGTATGGGAAGCGATATCATTGCGGTGAATGCCGTTCTTATGACGTTGTTGACCTTTACTGCCTATGCGCTGGACGGCTTCGCCTATGCGGTAGAAGCCCATTCGGGTCAGGCTTATGGCGCGCGGGACGGCAGCCAGCTACTGGACGTATGGCGGGCGGCGTGTCGCCAGTCGGGAATTGTGGCGCTGCTGTTTGCGCTGGTTTATGTGCTGGCGGGGGAGTACATCATCGCACTGCTGACTTCGCTGCCGCAGATTCAGCTTCTGGCCGATCGCTATCTTATCTGGCAGGTGGTTCTGCCGCTGGTGGGCGTCTGGTGCTATTTGCTGGACGGTATGTTTATCGGGGCGACGCGGGCGGCTGAAATGCGTAACAGCATGGCCGTCGCCGCAGCCGGGTTTGCGCTCACCCTACTGACGATACCGCTGCTGGGGAACCACGGACTGTGGCTTGCGCTAACCGTTTTTCTGGCGCTTCGTGGGCTTTCTCTGGCATTTATCTGGCGGCGACACTGGCGAAAAGGGACCTGGTTTGCCTGAGTCCAGTGGTTAAAAACTCTGAATTAAAAAACGAAGGCCGAATCACTGACTACAATTAATCTCACGTTCAGCAGAAAACGTAATGCGTTTGAGCGACGTTCTCCCGCTATTCACAACCGAACGATGAGGACTTGATGATGAATAAAGACGAAATCGGCGGCAACTGGAAACAGTTTAAAGGTAAAGTGAAAGAGCAATGGGGCAAACTGACCGATGACGATATGACTGTCATCGAAGGTAAGCGTGATCAACTGGTGGGTAAAGTCCAGGAACGCTATGGTTACGCAAAAGATGAGGCGGAAAAAGAAGTGAAAGAATGGGAAAACCGTAACGACTACCGCTGGTAATCAACTTCTCCTGCCCGTGAGTACAAGGACGTACTCCCCTCTGTTCAACGTACTTGCTTTGGGCGGCGTCTGCGGATTAGCCGCCCGATTTATTTAACGTGGTTTCTTCTTCACCAAAATAGAATGGTCGTGCTGGCACTCGCCGGGGTGGCGACAGGCTTCGACTTCCACACACGCCGGGCATAACCCGTGTGCTTCAATCACGTTATGGCGCAGAGCGAACCCCATTTTTGCCGCCAGCGTATGCATAATGTCTTCCACGCCTTCAGCACACTCCTCTTTTACCACGCCACAACGGTCGCAGATAAACATGGCCGAGCTATGGGTCGGCTGATCGAACAGGTGACAGAGCACGTAGCTGTTGGTGGATTCGACCTTGTGAACAAAACCCTGCTCAAGCAGAAAATCGAGCGCACGATACACCGTCGGCGGTTTGGCCTGCGGCTCCGTTTCACGCAGCAGATCCAGCAGGTCATAGGCGCTGATCGCGCCTTCCTGCAGACTCATCAGACGCAACACTTCGAGGCGCTGGGGTGTCAGCCGCACATTGCGTTGCGCACAGAGCTTTTCAGCTTGCGCTAAAAGCTCTTGCGTGGTGGTCTTTTCCATGTGGCACCTCGGATTGCGTGAAAGGTTAATCTTCTACTTTACCATGTTCTGCGTAAAACGCCGAGAAGCAGCTCATAACACAGCCCTGGTTGCTACACATAACCGTTTTATGCAAAAAGCAATACCTGCACGGCGGCGCGTCTGTCACTGGTTTCTGTAAGTGGGTAAATTGAACCGGGAGGAATAGCCCATAAAGTCACTGGTTTCACCCGGTGGTATTATTTTCTATCATTGAACGGTTATCTATTAACGCTAATCGTATTATTAAAATCGCTCAGTAAAATTATCATGAAACTTAAGTGAGGGCCTATTATAAGGGTTTAATGTGATGCTTATGAGAATTTTATGATATTCATGTTCAGTATGCTTTAAGGGTATTTATTGTTCTGCTTTTTATTTGCGACATTATTATTCTTAAATTGTGGTGGCAATACGTTATTTCTTGACGATGCACAAAATATCATTGTCCCCAGAGAATTACTCTCATAAAAATGGTGTAATAAATCAGGGGCACAAATGGGTGATATTATTTATGTAACCATTGAGGGTGAGCATCAAGGGGATATTTCCTCTGGTTGTGGAACCACAACTTCAGTGGGGAATCGTTGGCAGCAGGGACATGAAGATGAAATTTTCGTTTTTAGCCTTACGCAGGGGATATCAAACACTGGAATGGGGGTGAAGCATCAGGGGCTGTCCTTTAGTAAAGTAATTGACAGGGCGTCACCGTTACTGACAAATGCGATCAATAATAATGAAAATCTTAAAATGCGCTTTGATATTTATCGGATCAATAGATTTGGCCGGTGGGAGAAGTATTATGTCATTAAACTGAGAGGGGCAAGATTAAATCGGCTGGTATCTGAATCACGGCAAAATAGTTTGGATTATGAATATATTTCGCTGGATTATGATTATATTCATTGTCAGCATCTTCTCGCTGGTACTGAATTCGATTACCTTGTTACGCCTGAACGATATAATCAGCTCTTTCCAGTGGCGCAGGTTATATCTCCTCCCCCGGAGCCGGAGAAACGAAAGGTTACGCTGGTGCTGGGGATCTTCTTCGATGGTACGGGCAATAACGCGGTCAATACGCGAAATATGCTGGCGGCTTGTACCGCGCAGCATTTTGACATTGATAACCCTGATGCGGAAAGAATTCTCCAAAAGAGTGCTTCCGAAAAAATGGGGCTGAGTGGTACAGAGGCAACCAGCTACTACGGATACTATACAAATATACACTGGCTAAATGAATTGTATTTGCAACGATTTCCAGCTGACGGGAAATATATTCAACATGCCGTATATATTGAGGGCATAGGTACGCAGGCTGGTGAAGCGGACAGCATGATCGGCTTAGGGCTTGGCACGTCTGATTACGGTGTAATCGCTAAAACTGACGATGCGGTAGCGCAACTGGCTGAAGCAATAAAGGCCACAATACGTATATTGGAGGGCAAACTTATTATTGAGAACTTGCTGTTTGATATTTTCGGCTTCAGTCGCGGTGCGGCGGCGGCCCGTCATTTTGCGAATCGCGTACAGTCAGAAGACGGCGCAATTGTGAATGCCATTAATGCTGGCATGGTAAAGCAGGTCTACACGGGGAAACCTGCAGGAAAGACCCGCTTTATGGGTATTTTTGATACCGTCACGGCCGTTGGAACTCCCTTTAATGGTCTGAATCCGCACAGCGCTGATACGGGCGACGTCAATATTCATTTGCGGCCCGGCGTGGCGCAAAAAGTTTTCCATATCACCGCTCAGCATGAATGTCGCTATAACTTTGCGCTTAACAGCGTGGCACCTGCCTGGCCGGAGATAACCTTACCCGGAGTGCATTCCGACATTGGCGGCGGTTACCTGCCTAAGACGCGTGAGGATCTGTTTCTTACCCGCCCACAGGTGGACACTTTACCATTAAATCAGCCTGATGAACGTTCCGGCGCTTACCGGAAGACCATGGCACAACTACCGGTTCTGGAAGCCTCTCCTGCTATCGCACCGATTATTCGTACTAATGAAATCACCCCTGAAGTTTGGTCAGACGACTACGCCGCTACTGACCGTTATGGTCAGATGCAAAAGCGCAGCTTTGCCGCACTGACTCTGCGCCAGCGTATTGTCCGAAATGACTGGTCGAAGGTAATTCTGTGGGTGATGGTCGATGCGGCGAAGGAGGCGGGAGTGATGTTTGAACCCCTTGAGAACAAAAAAGATATTCAGATTCCAGGTGAGCTTCTCACTTTCTATGAACATGCAACAAGGATAGGTAAATTCGCGCGTTTGAGACAGCCAGCAATCGGTTTTTCCGGGCAAGACATCGAAATTATCGCCAAAACCTATATCCACTGTTCAGCAAACTGGAATGCCGTCGCCGTAAGTAAAACGGGTAAACCACAAGGCGGGGTTTCTGCTTCTGAAACGATCGGCTTCGTTAACCGGCCTGACGCAGGATGGCTCAGAACAGTTTACAACATGGACGGGAAACAATGATGAACGCACGATGGTTACATATTCTGGCAGTCCTGCTGGCGCTGGCGGGGTGCAGTCACCCGCAGACGTATCCCTTACAGTCGAAGCAGGCTGCCAGCGGCGACTGGACATTGCCCTACGGGAAAGGGAGTTTTTCTTTTATCACCCCCTGGCAGTTGCCTGCATATGTTACACAAGCGCGGGTAATCGATACCGACGGGTATCTCTATACCTTTTACACACTGGACTCCACACCAAGAGATCCTGATTCCATTGATAAATGGACCAAAAATATGCATGGCGGAAGCGTTAATTTCAATAAAATCAACAAGCCTCCGCAGTTTATTGTGTTCTGCTGGGATTCCTTAATCGATCGCCGGACTTATGAAACCCGCGTGATATTTTCACCCGCAATGTGGCAGCGTATGAAGACACCTGCCGATCATCTGTTTGGCGGGGAGCCTCTGTGGTACAACAATATTCTGTTCGGCCTTGCGCCTGGCGGCAAGGTCAGGATCTGGTTCCCTGATGCAGGAGATTATCCTGCCATCCCCGTAACGCCCCGGAAAATCCACACCCTGTCGGGTAATGAACTGACGATCTGTAAGGAGGGGGC
>NZ_JAOWFM010000051.1:44168-239552 GCF_030333655.1 Citrobacter sp. CK180
TCTGCGCGAATACCGTTATTCCAGCGATACAGAAGCGTTTATCAAAGGAAAAACCTACCCCTACGGGGAGTGGTAATAACATGGACGGGAAACAACGATGAGCACACGATGGTTACGTATTCTGGCAGTCCTGCTGGCGCTGGCGGGGTGCAGTCACCCACAGACGTACCCCTTACAGTCGAAGCAGGCCGCCAGCGGCGACTGGTCTTTACCCTACGGGAAATGGAGTTTTTCTTTTATCACTCCCTGGCGACTTCCAGCACGGGTGAGGCAGGCTCGGGTGATTGATACAGACGGGTATCTCTATACTTTTAACACGGTTGACCATACGGACAAAGATCCGGATTCAGTTAACAAATGGAAGACAAATCTCCATCGGGGAGGGGTGACTTTTAATAAAGTTAATAAACCACCACAGTATATGATCTTCTGTTGGGATTCGTTCATTGACCATCAGACCTACGAAACCCGCGTGATGTTTTCTCCTGCCATATGGCAGAGGATGAAGACCCCAGCAGACCATACTGATCGTTCAGGAGATCCTTTCTGGTACAACAATATTCTGTTCGGCCTTGCGCCTGGTGGCAAGGTCAGGATCTGGTTCCCTGATGTGGGCGATTATCCTGCCATCCCCGTAACGCCCCGGAAAATCCACACCCTGTCGGGTAATGAACTGACGATCTGTAAGGAGGGGGCAAACAGCGGCTTTCTGCGCGAATACCGTTATTCCAGCGATACAGAAGCGTTTATCAAAGGAAAAACCTACCCCTACGGGGAGTGGTAATAACGTGGATGGGAAACAATGATGAACACACGAACAGTTATGATTCAGGCATTATTTCTCATGGCATCTTTTTAACCTCAATGTGCCATCTGCGTGCGGGTGTTTCTCTATGCTATAGTAGGCCATATCTCATTCCATTCTCCTCTGTAGGCTCCCATTTTTAGGGGGCTGTCAGAGGTACCGAGAATGCAAAAATACGTTAAAAAGTTTAAAAATGCATCAAAATAAAGAGTCACAAAACACGTTGCAAACCAACGTGATGCCAGAGAAGTTAGCCCTGTATCCTGCTCATCGTTTTTCTATCGCGCCGATGCTCGACTGGACGGACAGACATTGTCGCTACTTCCTGCGTCTGCTGTCTCGCCAGACGTTGCTCTATACCGAGATGCTAACTACCGGGGCGATCATTCATGGTAAAGGCGACTATCTGGCATACAGCGAGGAAGAGCATCCGGTGGCGTTGCAGCTTGGCGGCAGCGATCCGGCTGCGCTGGCGCAATGCGCGAAACTGGCGCAGGCGCGAGGATATGACGAAATTAACCTTAACGTAGGCTGCCCGTCTGACCGTGTACAAAACGGCATGTTTGGCGCCTGTCTGATGGGAAATGCGCAACTGGTGGCGGATTGCGTGAAGGCGATGCGGGACGTAGTGTCGATCCCGGTAACGGTCAAAACCCGTATCGGTATTGACGATCAGGACAGCTATGAATTTCTCTGTGACTTCATCAATACGGTCGCCGGTAAAGGCGAATGCGAGATGTTTATTATCCACGCGCGCAAGGCATGGCTCTCCGGGCTCAGTCCGAAGGAAAACCGCGAGATCCCGCCGCTGGATTACCCGCGCGTTTACCAGTTAAAGCGTGACTTCCCGCATCTGACCATGTCCATCAACGGCGGTATTACGTCGCTGGAAGAGGCGAAAGCGCATCTGGAGCATATGGATGGCGTGATGATCGGGCGCGAAGCCTATCAAAACCCGGGTATTCTGGCCTCCGTTGACCGTGAAATCTTTGGCGCGACCACGGCGGATGCCGATCCTGTGGCTGTCGTTCGCGCCATGTATCCGTACATTGAGCGTGAACTGAGCCAGGGGACATACCTCGGGCATATTACCCGTCATATGCTGGGGCTGTTTCAGGGGATTCCTGGCGCGCGCCAGTGGCGCCGTTATCTGAGCGAAAATGCCCATAAAGCAGGCGCCGACATTGACGTGCTGGAACATGCGCTGAAACGGGTGGCGGATAAGCGTTAAGTTCTCACTAAAAGTTAGTCAATTTCACCACGCCCTGCGCACAGTCGCGGGGCGTTTTGTTTGCAAATCAATAGATTAATTTTGGCATGTTTCTTGTAATGGTCTGAATATGTCGGCCCGCAAAGCGCTACGCCACCGGGCATTCCATATTCAGGGGGAATCATGCTGGAACTACTTTTTGTGATGGGCTTTTTTATCATGCTGATGGCCACCGGCGTGTCATTGTTGGGAATTCTGGCCGCGCTGATGGTGGCGACCGCCGTGATGTTCCTGGGCGGGATGTTTGCGTTGGTGATCAAACTGCTGCCGTGGTTGCTGTTGGCTGTTGCCGTGGTGTGGGTCATCAAAGCGGTAAAAACGCCAAAAATCCCACAGTATCAGCGCAATAACCGTCGGTTTTACTAAGGTATTGTGCAGAGGATCACAACCTGTAACTTTCTTCTTAGAAGCAAATAGGAATTGATTATCAAATCTGTCACTATTGCGCGGCTAATGAATTCATCGAGCTGTACCCTACATACAGCCGAACTAAAAAAGAAAGGGCTTCCCATGTGGAAGCCCTAATTCTTTTCCCTGTCATACTACGGAATGAGCAGACTCGATCCCTGCGTTGCCCGGCTTTCCAGCACCTCATGCGCGCGCTGCGCATCTTTCAACGCGTATTTCTGATTCTCCGCGACCTCGACTTTTATCACGCCGCTGGCAATCAGTGAAAACAGCTCGTTGCTGGCTTCGGTCAATTCATCGCGACTGGTGATATAACCCTGAAGAGAAGGGCGAGTGACGTACAGCGAGCCTTTTTGGTTCAGGATGCCTAAGTTAACGCCGGTCACAGGGCCGGAAGCGTTACCAAAACTTACCATCAGCCCCCGGCGTTGCAGGCAATCCAGCGACGCTTCCCAGGTATCTTTCCCGACTGAATCGTAAACCACCCGTACTTTTTTGCCGCCGGTAATCTCTTTCACCCGTTCAGCGATATTTTCTTCACGATAGTTAATCACTTTCCATGCGCCAGCCTGTAAGGCAATTTGCGCTTTCTGCGCGCTGCCTACCGTGCCAATAAGTTTTGCGCCCAACGCTTTAGCCCACTGGCAGGCGATAAGGCCCACGCCCCCGGCGGCGGCATGGAACAAAAACGGTTCGTCGGGTTTAACCTCATAGGTTTTGCGCAGCAGATAAAAGACCGTTAATCCTTTCAGAAAAGAGGCGGCAGCCTGCTCGAAAGAGATCGCTTTAGGGAGAATGGCGGCCTTATCGGCGGGAACATTGTGTACCGAACTGTAAGCCCCGAGCGCAGACTGGGCATAAACGACGCGGTCGCCCGCTTTAATATGTTTAACGTTGCTGCCGACTTTACTCACCACGCCCGCCGCTTCGGTGCCCAACCCGCTGGGCAGGGATGGCGGTGGATAGAGCCCACTGCGAATATAGGTATCAATGTAGTTGATGCCAATCGCTTTATTTTCGACCTGGATTTCGTTTTCCGCCGGGTCTACAGGGGTAAAGTCCACTGCTTTCAGGACGTCAGGGCCACCGTGCTTGTGAAATTCAATTCGTGTTGCCATGCTTCCTCCAGAACGTATCGTAAGGGTCCACTTATATGGTAAAGTTTCGACCCATTCTTTATCTCGGTAACTCCATTCACTATGGCAGGAAATAAACCCTTCAACAAACAACAGACTGATGCGCGTGACCGTGATTTGCAGGTTGACGGGCTGAAAGTACCGCCGCACTCGATTGAAGCGGAACAGTCGGTGTTGGGCGGTTTAATGCTGGATAACGAACGCTGGGACGATGTCGCCGAACGCGTAGTGGCGGATGACTTTTATACCCGGCCGCACCGGCATATTTTTACCGAAATGCACCGTTTGCAGGAGATGGGGAAACCCATTGACCTAATCACGCTGGCGGAGTCGCTGGAAATTCAGGGGCAACTGGACAGCGTTGGCGGTTTTGCTTACCTGGCGGAGTTATCCAAAAATACGCCAAGTGCGGCGAACATTAGCGCTTATGCGGATATTGTCCGCGAACGTGCCGTTGTTCGCGATATGATTTCCGTCGCCCATGAAATTGCCGATGCGGGTTACGATCCGCAGGGGCGCAACAGCGACGAGCTGCTGGATCTCGCGGAATCTCGCGTTTTCCAGATTGCGGAAAACCGCGCCAATAAAGACGAAGGCCCGAAAAGCATCGATCAAATCCTCGATGCGACCGTGGCGCGCATTGAAACCCTTTTCCAGCAGCCGCATGACGGTGTGACAGGGGTCGATACCGGTTATCAGGACTTAAACAAAAAAACCGCCGGTTTGCAGCGCTCGGATCTGATCATCGTTGCGGCGCGTCCGTCGATGGGTAAAACGACATTTGCGATGAACCTCTGCGAAAACGCCGCGATGTTGCAGGAGAAACCGGTACTGATCTTCAGTCTGGAGATGCCCGGCGAACAGATTATGATGCGTATGCTGGCGTCGCTGTCGCGCGTGGATCAGACGCGCATTCGTACGGGTCAGCTGGATGACGAAGACTGGGCGCGTATTTCCGGTACGATGGGCATCCTGCTGGAGAAGCGCAATATGTATATTGACGATTCATCCGGCCTGACGCCGACGGAAGTTCGCTCGCGCGCCCGTCGTATCTACCGTGAACATGGCGGGTTAAGCCTGATCATGATCGACTACCTGCAACTGATGCGCGTGCCGTCGCTCTCCGATAACCGTACGCTGGAAATCGCGGAAATCTCCCGCTCGCTGAAAGCGCTGGCAAAAGAGCTACAGGTGCCGGTGGTGGCGCTGTCGCAGCTTAACCGCTCTCTGGAACAACGCGCCGATAAACGCCCGGTCAACTCGGATCTGCGTGAATCCGGCTCCATCGAGCAGGATGCCGACTTGATCATGTTTATCTATCGTGACGAGGTTTATCACGAAAACAGCGACTTAAAAGGCATCGCAGAAATTATTATTGGTAAACAACGTAACGGCCCAATCGGTACGGTACGTCTGACGTTTAACGGGCAATGGTCGCGTTTTGATAACTATGCGGGACCGCAATACGACGACGAGTAAATCTCCTTCATCATTCACGCCGCAGATGCGTTGACTGCGCCCGCTTACCCCTTCGGGGACAGCGCGTTTTGTCCTGCAACGCGAATGATTTTGGCGATTCTTTTTATAAGGAATTCAAATGCAAGCGGCAACTGTAGTCATTAACCGCCGCGCTCTGCGACACAATCTGCAACGTCTGCGTGAACTGGCGCCTGCCAGCAAGCTGGTTGCGGTCGTGAAAGCGAACGCTTACGGACACGGTCTTCTGGAGACCGCGCGAACGCTCCCTGATGCCGACGCTTTCGGCGTCGCCCGCCTTGAAGAAGCCCTGCGCCTGCGGGCGGGCGGGATCACGCAGCCCATTCTGTTGCTGGAAGGTTTTTTTGAAGCCACCGATCTGCCAGTCATCTCTGCACAGCATCTGCATACCGCCGTGCATAACGAAGAACAGCTTGCCGCGCTGGAAGCTGCCGGGCTGGATGAGCCGGTAACGGTGTGGATGAAACTGGATACGGGAATGCATCGTCTGGGCGTGCGTCCTGAAAAAGCCGAAGCGTTTTATCAACGGCTTACGCAGTGTAAAAACGTGCGCCAGCCGGTAAATATCGTCAGCCATTTCGCCCGCGCCGATGAGCCAGAATGCGGTGCGACCGAGCAGCAACTCGATATTTTTAATACCTTCTGCGAAGGTAAACCGGGGCAACGCTCCATCGCCGCTTCCGGCGGCATCCTGCTGTGGCCGCAGTCTCATTTTGACTGGGCGCGACCGGGCATCATCCTCTACGGCGTCTCGCCGCTGGAAAATCAGTCCACTGGCGAAGATTTTGGCTGCCAGCCGGTCATGTCGCTAATCTCCAGCCTCATTGCCGTTCGCGAGCATAAAGCGGGCGAACCGGTGGGTTACGGCGGCACATGGATCAGCGAGCGTGATACGTGTCTGGGCGTGGTTGCTATGGGCTATGGCGATGGTTATCCGCGTGCGGCGCCGTCCGGTACGCCGGTGCTGGTTAACGGTCGGGAAGTGACGATTGTCGGTCGCGTGGCGATGGACATGATCTGCGTCGATTTAGGCCCTCAGGCGCAGGACAAAGCAGGCGATCCGGTCATTTTGTGGGGGGAAGGCCTGCCCGTTGAGCGCATTGCGGAAATAACAAAAGTGAGTGCTTACGAACTTATCACGCGCCTGACATCAAGGGTTGCGATGAAGTACATCGATTAAATGCGTGCCGGGTGGCGCATTGATCCCAGGCCGGATAAGGCGGATACCCCGCCATCCGGCGATATTCACATCAACATCCTCTCGATCTTCTCTCACTTCCGGTTTATTGTGTTTTAACCCCCTGCCTGTAAACCTGGAGAACCACAGCGTGTTTCAAAAAGTTGACGCCTACGCTGGCGACCCGATTCTTTCGCTTATGGAGCGTTTCAAAGAGGATTCGCGTAGCGACAAAGTGAATCTCAGCATCGGTCTGTATTACAACGAAGAGGGCATCATTCCTCAGCTTAAAGCCGTTGCCGAAGCGGAAGCCCGGATTAATGCACAGCCGCACGGCGCGTCGCTGTACCTGCCAATGGAAGGTCTCAATACCTATCGCCATACCATTGCGCCGTTGCTGTTTGGCGCCGATCATCCGGTTCTTCAGCAGCAACGCGTGGCGACAATTCAGACGCTGGGCGGTTCCGGCGCGCTGAAGGTAGGGGCGGATTTCCTGAAGCGTTATTTTCCTGAATCCGCCGTGTGGGTCAGTGACCCGACCTGGGAAAACCACATCGCAATTTTTGAAGGCGCTGGTTTCGAAGTAAGTACTTACCCCTGGTATGACAACGCCACTAACGGCTTACGTTTCAACGATTTGCTGGCGACCCTCAACACCTTGCCTGCCCGCAGCATTGTGCTGCTGCATCCGTGCTGCCATAACCCGACCGGTGCTGATTTAACCCATTCGCAGTGGGATGCGGTTATTGAGATCCTGAAAGCGCGCGAGTTGATTCCGTTCCTCGACATTGCCTATCAGGGATTTGGCGCCGGTATGGAAGATGATGCCTACGCGATTCGCGCCATTGCCAGCGCCGGATTACCCGCGCTGGTCAGTAACTCTTTCTCGAAGATCTTCTCGCTGTATGGCGAACGTGTGGGCGGGCTTTCGGTGGTCTGTGAAGACGCTGAGGCCGCAGGCCGCGTGTTGGGTCAGCTCAAAGCCACCGTGCGCCGTAACTACTCCAGCCCGCCGAATTTTGGCGCGCAGGTGGTTGCCGCCGTACTGAACGATGAGGCGCTCAAAGCCAGCTGGCTGGCGGAAGTGGAAGCAATGCGCACGCGTATCCTGGCGATGCGTCAGGAACTGGTGAATGTCCTGAACGCCGAGATACCGGGCCGTAACTTTGATTATCTGCTGCAACAGCGCGGCATGTTCAGCTATACCGGCCTGAGCGTTGCACAGGTGGACCGTCTGCGTGATGAGTTCGGCGTCTACCTGATCGCCAGCGGACGCATGTGCGTGGCGGGTCTGAATTCCGGCAATGTCCAGCGCGTGGCGAAGGCGTTTGCTGCGGTGATGTAAGTGATTGTGTTGCCGGATGGCGGCGTTGCCTTATCCTCCTACAAAGCAGCCCGTAGGCCCGGTAAGCGGTAGCGCCACCGGGCGACCTGCCGGATGGCGGCGTTGCCTTATCCGGCCTACAAAGCAACTCGTAGGCCCGGTAAGCGGTAGCGCTGCCCCTTCCATTCATATGTGATCATCCTCTTTTTCTGTAACAAAACCGCAGAAAATTCTTCCTTTCACCTGCCGCTGGGGTTATGGTCAGAGAGTTTTTTGACCAGTCAATATAATTAAAAATCATAACTAACTGACTATTTAGGGAAAAATATGCGCAAGATAACCCTGGCCTTGAGCGCCTTTTGTTTACTTTTCACGTTAAATAATTCAGCAATCGCCCTGGCGTCCTCGCCGTCGCCGCTAAATCCTGGCACCAATGTTGCGAAACTCGCCGAGCAGTCTCCCATCCACTGGGTTTCTGTCGCGCAGATCGAAAATAGCCTGGCGGGTCGTCCTCCCATTGCTGTCGGGTTTGATATTGATGACACCGTGCTGTTTTCCAGCCCTGGCTTCTGGCGCGGCAAAAAAGTCTATTCGCCAGAAAGCGAGGATTATCTGAAAAATCCGGCATTCTGGGAGAAGATGAACAACGGCTGGGATGAGTTCAGCATTCCGAAAGAGGTGGCGCGTCTGCTCATCGATATGCACGTCCGGCGTGGCGACAGCATCTTTTTTGTCACGGGGCGGAGCCAGACGAAAACCGAAACCGTCTCGAAAACGCTGGCTGATGATTTCCACATTCCCGCAGCCAATATGAATCCTGTGATTTTTGCAGGCGACAAGCCGGGCCAGAACACCAAAACGCAGTGGCTACAGGAGAAAAATATCCGCATCTTCTACGGCGACTCCGACAATGACATTACGGCAGCCCGTGACGCGGGCATTCGTGGCATCCGCATCCTGCGCGCCTCCAACTCTACCTATAAACCGTTGCCGCAGGCCGGCGCGTTTGGGGAAGAGGTGATTGTGAACTCGGAATATTAAAACCGGCGGAACCTTTTGCCCCAGGACTGATAAAACGCATTAGCGTCGCCATCCGGCCTACAGTGGCATCATCCGGCAAGATTCTCAATCGCTGTTTTTTTGAACAAAATTGAGCTGCTGGCTTTTACCTTTGGCGGACTTGCTGCAAACTGAGTAAGAGACGTTCTCAGTGGGGCAATATGCTTAAAAGGGGAATAAGAAGATGACCAATTCGGAGTTACTGCAATATTGCATGGCAAAAACAGGCGCGGAACAGAGCGTTCACAGTGACTGGAAAGCCACACAAATCAAGGTTGAAGATGTGCTTTTTGCCATGGTGAAAGAGGTGGAAAATCGCCCGGCGGTATCTTTGAAAACCAGCCCTGAACTGGCGGAGTTGCTGCGCCAGCAACACAGCGATGTGCGACCAAGCCGACATCTTAATAAAGCGCACTGGAGCACCGTCTACCTGGACGGTTCGCTACCGGATTCGCAAATCTATTATCTGGTGGATGCCTCTTATCAACTGGCGGTAAGTACCCTGCCGGAGGACAAGCGTAAGCTGTTGGTGCAGCCGTGAGCCGTTTTGCCGGATGCGGCGCAAGCGCCTTATCGAGCCTACAAACTATTACGCATATTCTGTAGGCCCGATAAGCGCAGCGCCATCGGGCATTATTACAGCATTGGTTTGAGGAAACGGGCAGTATGTGATGCTTCACACTCTGCGACCGTCTCCGGCGTCCCGGAAACAAGAATTTCGCCGCCGCCGCTGCCGCCTTCCGGGCCGAGATCGACAATCCAGTCCGCCGTCTTAATGACGTCCAGGTTGTGCTCAATCACCACAATGGTGTTGCCCTGGTCGCGCAACTGGTGCAGCACGTCCAGCAGTTGCTGAATATCGGCAAAATGCAGACCGGTGGTCGGTTCATCCAGAATGTACAGCGTCTGCCCGGTGCCGCGTTTCGACAATTCACGCGCCAGCTTCACGCGCTGTGCTTCACCGCCGGAGAGCGTGGTGGCGGACTGACCGAGACGGATGTAGGTCAGACCCACGTCCATCAACGTTTGCAGCTTACGCGCCAGCGCCGGAACGGCGTCAAAAAATTCGCGCGCTTCTTCGATGGTCATATCCAGCACTTCGTGGATAGTCTTGCCCTTGTACTTAATCTCCAGCGTTTCGCGGTTATAGCGCTTGCCTTTGCACTGGTCGCACGGTACGTAAATATCCGGCAGGAAGTGCATTTCAACCTTGATGACGCCGTCGCCCTGACAGGCTTCGCAACGCCCGCCGCGCACGTTAAAGCTGAAACGTCCCGGCGTATAGCCGCGTGAGCGTGATTCCGGCACGCCAGCGAACAGCTCACGTACGGGCGTAAACACGCCGGTATACGTTGCCGGGTTAGAGCGCGGCGTACGGCCAATCGGACTCTGGTCGATGTCGATGACTTTGTCGAAATGCTCCAGCCCCTGAATATCACGATACGGCGCAGGTTCCGCAATGGTCGCCCCGTTTAACTGGCGCTGGGCAATCGGGAACAGCGTGTCGTTGATAAGCGTAGACTTACCCGACCCGGATACGCCGGTAATACAGGTAAACAGGCCAACCGGCAGCGTCAGGGTGACGTCTTTCAGGTTGTTGCCGCGCGCGCCGGTCAGCTTCAGCACTTTCTCCGGGTTCGCGGGAACGCGCTGTTTCGGCACTTCAATCTTGCGTTTGCCGCTCATGTACTGGCCGGTGAGGGATTCCGGCACCGCCATAATCGCCTCCAGCGGCCCTTCGGCCACGACCTGACCGCCGTGTACGCCAGCGCCGGGGCCGATATCGATCACATGGTCGGCGGCGCGGATGGCGTCTTCGTCATGCTCCACCACAATCACGGTATTGCCGAGGTTACGCAGGTGAATCAGCGTTCCCAGCAAACGTTCGTTATCGCGCTGATGGAGACCGATAGACGGTTCATCCAGCACATACATCACGCCTACCAGCCCCGCGCCAATCTGGCTGGCCAGACGGATACGCTGGGCTTCGCCGCCGGACAAGGTCTCTGCCGAACGGGACAGCGTCAGGTAGTTGAGGCCGACGTTTACCAGGAACTTGAGGCGGTCGCCAATCTCCTTGAGGATCTTCTCCGCAATCTTTGCACGCTGGCCTGCGAGCTTGAGATTGTTGAAGAAGTCCATCGCATGGCCGATGCTCATGTCGGAGATCGCAGGCAGCGGAGTATTCTCGACGAAGACATGACGTGCTTCACGGCGCAGACGCGTGCCTTCACAACTGGCGCACGGACGGTTGCTGATGAATTTAGCTAACTCTTCACGTACCGCGCTGGACTCCGTCTCTTTGTAACGGCGCTCCATGTTGTGCAGCACGCCTTCGAACGGATGGCGACGCACGGAGGTGTCGCCACGATCGTTGATGTATTTGAACTCGATGCTCTCTTTGCCGGAACCGTACAGAACGACTTTATGCACATTCTGACTCAGACTTCCCCACGGCGCTTCCACGTCGAACTTATAGTGTTCCGCCAGCGATTTCAGCATCTGGAAGTAATAGAAGTTACGGCGATCCCAGCCGCGAATCGCGCCGCCAGCCAGAGAAAGCTCCGGGTTCTGGATCACGCGATCGGGATCGAAATATTGCTGTACGCCGAGGCCGTCGCAGGTCGGGCAGGCTCCCGCCGGGTTGTTGAACGAGAACAGACGCGGTTCCAGCTCGCGCATACTGTAGCCGCAAATTGGGCAGGCGAAGTTGGCGGAGAAGAGCAGCTCTTCCGCTTTCGTATCGTCCATATCCGCGACGATCGCGGTGCCGCCGGAGAGTTCCAGCGCGGTTTCAAAAGATTCCGCCAGGCGCTGGGACAGATCGCTACGGACTTTGAAACGATCGATCACGACCTCAATGGTGTGTTTCTTTTGCAGCTCCAGCTTCGGCGGATCGGAGAGATCGCAGACCTCGCCATCAATACGGGCGCGGATGTAGCCCTGGCTGGCCAGGTTTTCCAGCGTTTTGGCGTGCTCGCCTTTGCGCTCTTTAATAATGGGCGCCAGCAGCATCAGGCGTTTGCCTTCCGGCTGAGACAGCACGTTATCCACCATCTGGCTGACGGTTTGCGCCGCCAGCGGGACGTCATGATCTGGGCAGCGCGGTTCACCCACGCGGGCGAACAGCAGACGCAGATAGTCATGTATTTCGGTAATTGTACCTACCGTAGAGCGCGGGTTATGGGATGTCGATTTCTGCTCAATTGAGATAGCGGGCGACAGCCCCTCAATATGGTCGACATCTGGTTTTTCCATCAAAGACAGAAACTGACGCGCATATGCGGAAAGGGATTCAACGTAACGACGCTGCCCTTCGGCATACAAGGTGTCAAAAGCGAGCGAGGATTTGCCAGAACCCGAAAGCCCGGTGACGACAATCAGTTTGTCGCGCGGGATGACGAGGTTGATGTTTTTGAGATTATGGGTGCGGGCGCCCCGAACTTCGATCTTATCCATTCACCTTTCCCGGATTAAAACGCTTTTTCCCGGCCGCATGGCGCTACCGGCGATCACAAACGGTTAATTATGACACAACTCAACCTGAATGGATATACAGTATTGGAATGCAAAACACAGGCTACTGTGTAACAATGTCCGCCCAAGGTTGTTTACTGGAATCAGCCTCGCATCGTAGTAAAAACGCTATTGGTAATGCTACAATCGCGCGTTTACACTTATTCAGAAACGTTTTTCAGGAGACTCGATCATGGCCAGCAGAGGCGTAAACAAGGTGATTCTCGTCGGTAATCTGGGCCAGGACCCGGAAGTACGCTACATGCCAAATGGTGGCGCAGTTGCCAACATTACGCTGGCTACTTCCGAATCCTGGCGTGATAAGCAGACCGGTGAGATGAAAGAGCAGACGGAATGGCACCGCGTTGTGCTGTTCGGCAAACTGGCGGAAGTGGCCAGCGAATATCTGCGTAAAGGTTCTCAGGTTTACATTGAAGGTCAGCTGCGTACCCGTAAATGGACCGATCAGTCCGGTCAGGACAAATACACCACTGAAGTGGTGGTCAACGTTGGCGGCACCATGCAGATGCTGGGTGGCCGTCAGGGCGGCGGCGCTCCGGCTGGCGGCAATATGGGCGGCGGTCAGCAGCAGGGCGGTTGGGGTCAGCCTCAGCAACCGCAGGGCGGCAACCAGTTCAGCGGCGGCGCGCAGTCCCGTCCACAGCAACAATCCGCTCCGGCACCGTCTAACGAACCGCCAATGGATTTCGACGACGACATCCCGTTCTGATGAATTAAAAAAGCTCCCTTCACGGGAGCTTTTTTTTGGCTGAAATAGCGTGCAATTAAATAGCAGGCTTGTCAGTTTTGTCACCGGACGTAAATATATCTACAGACTTTATGGGTTATTTCCTTTCTTGCTTATGATCAAAAAAGACAGGGTATTATTGATTATTATTCCCCCGTTATTTTGGTCGAATGAATGCTGAATCTTGCCAGGTCTTTTCAGGGATATGTGATTAGCCTGTCAGCTAACTTAAGGAAATCATCATGAATAAAGTCATTTTAATGCCCGTTGATATTCTGGCGATGGATCTCTCTGACAAAGCCATTGCCTACGCTGATCATATGGTGGACAAAGAAAACGGCGTGATCCATCTGCTGCATGTGTTCCCTAAACTGGGTACCTCCCCAATGCGTGGTTTTGCCTCGGATATCAGAAAATACGAGGAATACATGACGAATGACGCGCAAGAAAAAATGCTTAA
Organism: Citrobacter sp. CK180; assembly: GCF_030333655.1. Taxonomy (NCBI): domain Bacteria; kingdom Pseudomonadati; phylum Pseudomonadota; class Gammaproteobacteria; order Enterobacterales; family Enterobacteriaceae; genus Citrobacter; species Citrobacter sp. CK180. The sequence continues at coordinate 57,569 of NZ_JAOWFM010000051.1, forward strand.
CCTTGCGAGAAAATTCAAAACGCCGTTGGAGAATATTCGTTTTGAAGTCCGTCATGGCAATATTCGTGATGAAGTAAATAACGCGGTAGAAGCGCATAACGCCGAGATGATTATCATCGGTTCGCGCAAGCCGGGTATTGCAACGCATTTGCTCGGTTCGGCTGCGGCGAATATTTTGCGATACGCGAAAATTCCGGTGATGGTCATTCGTTAATCTGCCATGCCCGGTGGCGCTTTGCTTACCGGGCCGACAAAACCTCTCTCCCGTAGGCCGGATAAGGCGCTTGCGCCGCCATCCGGCGTCATGCCCGGTGGCGCTTCGCTTACCGGGCCGACAAAATTCACTCCCGTAGGCTGGATAAGGCGTTTGTGCCGCCATCCGGCGCTATGCCCGGTGGCGCTTCGCTTACCGGGCCTACAAGATTAACTCCCGTAGGCCGGATAAGGCGCTTGCGCCGCCATCCGGTGTTATGCCCGGTGGCGCTTTGCTTACCGGGCCAACAAAACCTCTCTCCCGTAGGCCGGATAAGGTGCTTGTGCCGCCATCCGGTGCCATGCCCGGTGGCGCTTTGCTTACCGGGCCTACAAAACCTCTCTCCTGTAGGCCGGATAAGGCGTTTGCGCCGCCATCCGGCGTCATGCCTGGTGGCGCTTCGCTTACCGGGCCGACAAAACCTCTCTCCCGTAGGCCGGATAAGGCGCTTGCGCCGCCATCCGTCGCCATGCCCGGTGGCGCTTCGCTTACCGGGCCTACAAAATTCACTCCCGTAGGCCGGATAAGGCGCTTGCGCCGCCATCCGGCGTCATGCCCGGTGGCGCTTCGCTTACCGGGCTGACAAAATCCCTCTCCCGTAGGCCGGATAAGGCACTTGCGCCGCCATCCGGCGCCATGCCCGGTGGCGCTTTGCTTACCGGGCTTACAAGATTCACTCCCGTAGGCCGGATAAGGCGCTTGCGCCGCCATCCGGTGTTATGCCGGTGGCGCTTTGCTTACCGGGCCTACAAAATCCCTCTCCCGTAGGCCGGATAAGGCGTTTGTGCCGCCATCCGGCGTCATGCCCGGTGGCGCTTCGCTTACCGGGCCGACAAAACCCCTCTCCCATCGGCAAAAAAAAAGCCTCCGCTACGGGTGGCTTTTTTCTTCGCGGTGAACCGCCGGCTATTTCCGGCGGAATTTACGGGTGAGCGGTTTCTCTATCTCCACAATGCAGAACAGCACTGCGCCGATAGCGAAGGTTATGCCCCAGTAACGCAGCGGCAGCGCTTCTGTGCCAAACAGCATCTGCATGAAAGGCATATAGATAATCGCCAGCTGTAACAGCAACAGAATGCCGCTGACCATCCAGATGCCTTTATTCATCAGCAGCCCGCGTCCCAGCGAGAAACCATCCGAAACCCGACAGTTGAGCATATATACCCACTGTGCGGTGACCAGCGTCTGCAACAGCACGGTACGGATAAACTCCGGGCTGTGGCCGCGAGGCTGCAACCAGGCTTCCAGCGCAAAGGCGCAGGCCGCAATTAACGTTCCGACAAAACCGACGCGCCAGATAGCAAAGGCATCCATGACGTTCTCATTACTCTGGCGTGGCGGGCGTCGCATGATGTTGCGCTCACCGGCTTCAAATGCCAGCCCGAACGACAGCGTGGCGGAGGTCGCCATGTTCATCCACAGAATCAGTACCGGCGTGAGCGGAATCAGGTTCCCAGCCAACAGGGCAATGATGATCAGCAGACCCTGTGCCAGGTTGGTGGGCATGATGAACAGAATCGTTTTCTTCAGGTTGTCGTAAACGCGACGCCCCTCCTGCACGGCGCTGGCGATGGTGGCGAAGTTGTCGTCCGTCAGTACCATGTCCGCGGCTTCTTTTGTCACTTCCGTGCCTTTGATGCCCATCGCGATGCCGACGTCCGCCTGCTTCAGCGCGGGGGCGTCGTTGACTCCGTCGCCGGTCATACCGACAATCTCGCCTTTGTTTTGCAGCGCCTTCACCAGACGCAGTTTATGTTCAGGGCTGGTGCGGGCAAAGATGTCGTAAGTGACAGCAGCTTCGGCTAATGCCGCATCGTCCATCTGCTCCAGTTCGTAGCCCGTTACCGCGTGGGTGCTGTTATGAATCCCCAGCATGCCGCCGATACTCATGGCCGTTTGCGGGTGATCGCCGGTGATCATCTTCACGCGAATCCCCGCCTGCTGGCAGGCCTGGATTGCGTCAATGGCCTCTGGACGCGGCGGGTCCATCATACCTGCGATGCCCAGGAAGATCAGACCGTCATTCAGGCACTCATGGGTGAGAGAGGCGGCTTCTGCACGCCCTGGCTTCCAGGCTGCCGCAACCATGCGCAGACCTTCTTTCGCATAGCGTGCGATCTCCGCTTCCCAGTGATTTTGCGTAAGGGCTTCAGTACCGGTACCGGTACCGGTAGCGGTTTGCTGTAGCTGGCACAGTTTAAACAACACATCTGGTGCGCCGGTCACCAGTACGCGCTCTTCATTTCCAATGCGATGGTGCGTCGCCATGTATTTGTACTGCGAATCGAACGGGATTTTGCTGCGCAGTTCAGTTTCAATGGCGGGAAGGCGCGCTTTTGCCGCCAGCACTTTTAAGGCCCCTTCCGTTGGCCCGCCGGTGATGCCCCAGTGACCGTTTTCGTCCTGAATCAATTGGCTGTCATTACACAGGTCGATAGTGCGAAGGTAGTTCTCCAGCAGGCTGCCGGGCAGGATCTCTACCGCAGCGTCGCTCTCCTCAGTATGGATCTCGCCCATTGGCTCATAGCTGTTGCCCTGAACGCGATAATTTTTGTCCGCCGTAATAATGGCTTTTACCGTCATCTCATTCATGGTCAGGGTGCCCGTTTTATCGGAACAGATCACGGACATCGCACCCAGCGTCTCGACCGTCGGCAGCTTGCGGATAATGGCGCGTTTGCGGGCCATCGTCTGTACGCCGAGCGACAGAATAATCGAGATGATCGCGGGTAGCCCTTCCGGTACGGCCGCGACGGCAAGGCTAATCAGAGAAAGCAGCAGTTCGCCCATCGGCATATCGCGCAGCAGCAGGCTGAACACAAATAGTCCTGCCATCATGGCGACGATAATGGCGAAAATGGCTTTGCCGAGTTTATCCATCTGAACCAGCAGCGGGGTACGGTGCTTCTCAATGCCCGTCATCATCTGGTTGATGTGGCCGAGTTCAGTCTCTTCACCGGTGGCGATAACCACGCCCAGCCCGGCGCCTGCGCTGATGGTGGTGCCGGAGAACAGCAGATTTTTACGATCGCCTAACGGCAGTTCGCCGGTAAGGGTGTCGGCTGTTTTATCGATAACGGTAGACTCGCCCGTCAGGATGGCCTCTTCAACCCGCAGGTTATGGGCTTCCATAACGCGAAGATCTGCCGGGATGCGATCGCCTGCGCGCAGCACGACGATATCGCCCACCACCAGTTCGGTTGTGGGGACGGTTTCATGTTGACCGTTGCGGATAGCGACCGCTGAGTTCGACAGCATATTGCGGATGCTTTTCAGCGATTTTTCCGCGTTATTTTCCTGAATGTGGCCAATCAGCGCGTTGATAATGGCAACACCCAAAATGACGGCCGTATCCACCCAATGACCCATGACAGCAGTCAGCACCGCCGCAGCGATCAGGACATAAATCAGAACATCGTGGAAATGCGCCAGGAAGCGTAACCATGCCGGTTTGTCTGCTTTTTCTGGCAGCGCGTTAGGCCCATGCTGCGCGAGGCGCGCGCTGGCTTCATTTTGCGTCAGCCCGGAAGGCTGACTCTGCTTTTTTTCAAGTACCTCGTTAACAGATTGCTGGTACGGTTTTTTTTCAACGCATGGCGCAGAATGGAGACGATTTTTATTCGGCATTCTGGTCAATTTAAAATTCCTCGAAGTATAAAATGCATAATGTTTTGAATCGCGCTTATACTATTAAAATAAAGAGTCTGAATTATTGACATTAATCAATGGCGTTTCGTTAAAGATTATTTTATCTTGATGGTTAGATAACGCTTGTAGCGTATATTTTCAGTGTTTTGATGGAAGTGTAAATTTAGTAAAGGAGGTAATTATGTTAGGAATATATAGCGGTAGGCGATTGATGTTACTGGTTATTTTTGCAATCATCATCGCGGTAATTAGCGGGATTTCAACCTACGCCTTCGTTAAATATCTGGGTTGAAAAACACTAAATATAGTGTTCCTTACATAACTTTTAAATACTTAAGGTTAATGACAGAGAATAAAAATAAAGGGCATAAGAATATATTTTTGATGAGCAGTCTGACAGGATGAACAGACTGCTCTGGACAGGTAAAAATATGGCTAGCAGACTAACGAATAATACACATTGGTTTTCCTGTCAGCGGTTCAGGGTGAATTTCCGCATCAACCTGAAATACCTTGCGTAATAATTCTGGTTGCATCACATCAACAGGTTGCCCTTGCGCAATCACATTCCCCTGCGCCAGCACGACAAGATGATCACAATAGCGACTTGCCTGATTCAGGTCGTGCAGTACCGTCACAACCGTTTTTCCCGCCTGTTTTAGCATCTGCATGAGCGCCATCAACTCCACCTGATGATTAATGTCGAGCCAGGTGGTGGGTTCATCCAGTAATACAATGGGCGTATTCTGCGCTAACACCATCGCCAGAAAGACGCGCTGCCGCTGACCGCCGGACAGCTCCGTCAGCCGCCTGTCTGCCAGCGCGTCAGTGTGCGTCTGCGCCATTGCCCGGTTGACATGCTGATGGTCGTCGCGAGAAAGCCGCCCCCACAGCGGCAGCCACGGGCTGCGGCCATAGCTGACCAGTTCCCGCACGGTGATCCCTTCCGGCGTCATGTGCTGTTGCGGCAGTAGCGCCAGGTGACGCGAAAGCGCGCGGGGTGAGAAGGCCGACAGTGGCTTACCCGCAATGTGCAAGGTACCGGATTGCGGTATGAGCAGGCGGGCAAGGCATTTCAGCAGCGTCGATTTGCCGCAGCCATTAGGCCCCAGTAATGCGGTGATCTGCCCGGCGGGTAGCGTAACCGACAGGCCGTCAAGAATGCGTTTATCACCGTATCCGGCAGTCAGGTTTTCACATCTGATATCCATTTAGCGCATCCTCACAAGCAACCAGATGAACCACGGCGCGCCGATAATGGCGGTGAGCATGCCTGCCGGAAGCTCCGTGGGAGGGGTAATGATCCTTGCCAGCAAATCGGCCAGCGTTAAGACAAATGCGCCGATTAGCGCAGCGCCGGGCAGCAGCCAGTGATGGCGCCCTCCCAGCAGGCGTCGGGTCAGGTGGGGCACGACCAGGCTGACGAAAGCTATCGGCCCGCAAACTGCCACGCTGGTGGCTGCCAGCGCGACGGCGAGGAGCAATCCCAGGCGCTGCGCCCGACTGACCGGGACGCCGAGCGTGCTGGCGCGATCATCGCCCAGCGCCAGCAGATCCAGATCGCGGCAAAACCAGGCGCTGAGTGGAATAAGCGCCAGCATTACCGGCAGCGCCACATACACAAACGACCAGCCGCGTCCCCATAAACTGCCGGTCAGCCACAGCAGCGCGTTGTTAACGTCCTGCGGGTGGGAGAGCATCAGGTAATCCGTCAGGCTGGCCCAGGTTGCCGACAACGCCACGCCGATTAACGCCAGACGCAGGGGGGAGGAGCGACCCGCAATCGCACGCAGCAAGATCAGCGCACAAAGCCCGCCCACAAATGCCAGCAGCGGCAGCCAGACGACCGACAGCGATGGCAGCAGCATGAGTGCGCTTACCGTCGCCAGACTGGCGGCATGGTTCACCCCTAAAATATCCGGCGAGGCCAGCGGATTACGCACGATGCCTTGCACCAGTACGCCGGAAATCGCCAGGGCGGCGCCGACGAATATCGCCAGCAGCAGTCGCGGCAGACGATACTGGGTCAGAACATAGTGGTGCTCGTGACCGGTATGCCAGCCATCGATCAGCGCGGACCAGGGTAGGGGAACCACGCCCAGACGCAATGACAGCAGCGCGGTGATGCTCAGCAGGAGCAACGTGATGAGCAGAATAAAGGCTTTCATCCACGCCTCCTTGCCAGCCAGACAAAACACGGCGCGCCAATCAGCGCCAGCACTGCGCCTGCCGGAAGCTCGCCCGGCCAGGCCAGCGCTCGCGCCAGAATATCCGCCAGCAGCATAAACGTTGCGCCCATCAGCAGGCTCATCGGCAGCAACTTACGCTGGTCGTGACCCGACCACGCCCTGGCCAGATGCGGCATTAACAGGCCGATAAACGCCACCGGCCCCGCCACGCTGACGCAGGCACCGACCAGCACCAGCACGCCGATATTGACGGTAAGCCGCAGCCGAAACAGGTTTACGCCGAGCGTGTGTGCGGCGACATCGCTGACGTTGAGCAGATTAAGGGCGTTCGCCAGCAGCAGCATGGCGGGAATAATCACCAGAACAAAAGGAAAGAGCTGCCAGAACTCAGCCCAGCGCACATGGGCAATACCGCCCGCCAGCCATGAAAAAATGCTGTAAGCGTGGTCTTCCGCCAATAACAGCGTGATGCGGGTCAGCGCCATACACAGCGCGGAGAGCGCGATTCCGGCGAGAATCAGTTTGTTGCGGTCGGGCTCCTGTCGCCAGCCGCCGCCAGCCAGCATCACCAGAAGCCAGGCGAGGCCTCCGCCTGCGGCGGCGATAAACGCGATGGAATACCCGCTGAGCAGCATGGGGCTGAATGCGCTGGTTAACGCTATCGCCAGTGCCGCACCGCTGTTAATGCCGGTCAGAGAAGGGGAGGCCAGCGGGTTATGCGTCAGGGTTTGCAGCAATGTTCCCGCCAGGGCAAGGCTGGCGCCAATCAGCAATGCCACCAGGCTGCGCGGCAGACGTAAATTACGCACCAACGCCTCCGAAAGCGGAGGCGTTGAAGAAGGAAACAGGGCATGCAGAGCACTGACGGGTGAAATCGGGATCGCCGAGTAGCAGAACAGGCTCAGCCAGAACGCCGCCAGGAGCGCCAGTACGGGCGCTCCCCAAATGATCAATGTCCTCATTGCGTGGTATCAGGCGTCTGGTGATGAAAGATTTTCACCGTATCGCCGGCAATGCGTTCCGCAGCGAAAATCCCGCGCATCCGCGCCCAGCTATTGCTATCGACAGCGGCAACCTGGTGGTGTTGCGACGCCTGGAGCATGGACCACAACGTATCCTGCTGCCAGCGTTTAACGATGCTCTCCTGGCGGTAGTGCGCGACAATCAGCCACTGCGGATCGAGCGCCAGTAGCCGCTCCAGATTAATCGTGGTCATTGGCGCAGAGTTGATTGCCTCCGGCACGCGCAGACCCAGCGCAGCGAGCACGCCGCCCGTATACGATTCGCGGCTGTGCAGATTAAACTGCTGTTCGCGTGAGGTGCCGAATACCACGCTGGCCCCTTTCGGCAAGTGGGCGGCAAACGCGCGCATACGTTCCCGATGCAACGTCAGCCGTTTTTGCATTTCAGCATCTTTACCTGATACTTTCCCGATGATCGCGGCGGATTGCAGATTTTCAGCGTACGTTTCATTGCGGGATTTGAGCAACAACACGGGGGCGATCTCTTGCAGCGCGGCGTAAATCCCTGCGTGGCGGCTGCTGTCAGCGATAATCAGGTCAGGCTTTAGCGCGCCGATCGCCTCAAGGCTCGGCTGAGCGCGCGTGCCGACGGACTGCCATTGCCCGATAATCTGGCGCACTTCCGGCAGCAGACGCGTGGGATCGTTGTCATCGGCGATCCCCACCGGACTGACGTTCACCGCCGCCAGCGCATCGGCAAACGACAGTTCCAGTACGACAATCCGTTGCGGCGTTTTATTCAGGGTAAAGGCGCCGTGTTCATCCTGCACCGTCACGGCAAAAACCGGCGCAGCCAGGACGATCAGGCTGAAAAAATAAACGCGAATAAAAGCAAACATAGTCAACTCCGGTTGCCGGATGGCGCTGCGCTTACCTGGCCTACGTCACTCTGTAGGCCAGGTAAGGCATTTACGCCGCCACCCGGCAACAAATGAACAATCAGAACTTCAGTGACCCTTGCAGATACAGCGTTCGCGGCTGTCCGGCATAGATGCCTTTGTTGTTGTCGTCATACGAGCGGGTGTAATACTCGTGGTCGAAGATATTCTTCACGCCAAACGCGAGGTTCAGGTTGGCCATCTCGGGGCCGAAGTCATACGCCACGCGCGCGCCCCACAGCATGTAACCCGGAATACGCCCGGTGCTGCCGTCTGCGCTCTCTTTCCCGGTATTGGCGTTGTCGGCAAACTGGCTGGACTGGAAATCGCTGTTCAGGTTGAACGTCCAGTTGCCGGGTTTGTAATCCACGCCCAGCGTCCCTTTATGCTTTGGTGAGAACGGCACCTGATTGCCGTAAGTGTCGCCTTTTTCGCGAATTTCGGCGTTAACGTACGCGTAGTTAGCGTAAACGGCGACATTTTCCAGCGTGGGCGTCATATCGCCGAGATCGTAACGTACCTGCGTTTCCAGCCCGGTATGACGGGTTTTGCCACGGGCGGTGACCGTATCGTTAGTCTGGTTGGAGTCGTACTGATTATTAAAGTTAATCAGGAACAGCCCCATTTCCGCCGTCAGCGCGCCGTTGTCGAATCGGGTTCCGACTTCCCAGGTTCGCGCTTTTTCCGGTTCCACATTGCCGCTTTGCACAGCCTTGCCAATTTGACTGTACTGTACGGTGCCGAACGAGCCTTCAGTGTTGGCATAAAGATTCCAGCTGTCAGTGAGGTGGTAGAGGACGTTAAGCGCCGGAAGCGGGGCGTTGTAGCTCACCTCTTCGTGCGTACCTTTAACGTTGTTGTCCTGGTAGGATTCAATGTGCTCAAAACGCATACCTGGCGTAATGGTCCAGTTGCCGATATCAATTTTGTCATCGAGATACCAGGCGTGAGCTTCGGTCCCTGAACGCGTATCACGGTCATAAGGGCTGGATGTTGACGGCAACTGACCGCTGGTGGTTGCGGTGTAGTAGCGCATTTCATGCGTGGATTCATTGACATAGCGATAGCCTACGCCGACTTCATGCGCAGACGGGCCAATCATAAAGCTCTGGCTGTAGCGTGGTTCAATGCCGCGAACCCAGTAGTAGCGCGGTGAGAGCGTAATGCGTTTTCCTTGCTCTAAATAACCGCTGCGCAGGGTGCGGGTGTAGAAACCCTGAATATTGAATTTGTGCTGGCTGTCGGGCTGGTATTGATATCCCAGACTGGCAAGCTGGCGGCGGCCCCAGAAGCTGTCATACGGGCGCGTGGACTGCCAGCGATCGGCGTCGTAGTCGGCGCGGGACAGGCCGCCGGGCATATCGGCGTGACCGTCATAGTATTGCAGCAGGCTATTGAAGGTGTGTACCTCGTCAGGCGCATATTTGCTTTTCAGCATCACGTCGTCGATACGGGTGTTGCTGTGTTCGCGCCAGTCGCTGCCGCGCGTGCCGGAGTAGAGCAGGGCCGTGCCGAAACCGTTATCCGCCGTTCCGCCTACCATCAGGTTGTGCGTCTCTTTTGGATTGTTTTGCGACGAGGTGGGGCTGAGTTGCCCTTCAACGCCGGCTTCAATACCGAAATCCTGCGGAATCGCGCGGGTCACGAAGTTCACCACGCCGCCCACGCTTTGCGGCCCATAGCGCACCGCGCCGCCGCCGCGCACCACGTCAACGGCATCCATATTGCCCAGAGAGACCGGCGCGAGCGACAGCTGCGGCTGACCGTATGGCGCAAAAGGTACGGGGATGCCGTCCATCAATACCGTCGAGCGGCTGGCCAGGCGTGGATTAAGACCGCGAATACCGAAGTTCATTGCCAGGTCATGGCTGCCGGTGCCGTTGTTTTCCGGGGCGTTGACGCCGGGGATACGGTTCAGCGCTTCGCGCATGGTCGTCGCGCCGGTTTTGGTGAAATCATCCCGACGGATAACGTCACGCGCGCCGGCATGTTCGAACACGTCGTTTTCCCGGGCTTCACCCAGCCAGTCGCCGACTACGGTCAACGAGTCCTCGCTGGCAACCGGGGCGGCTTCCAGCGTCCAGGTGTTATCGCCTAACGATTTTTCCTGTAGGCCGCTCCCCTTTAGCAGCGTGCGCAGGCCATCTTCAAGCGCGTAGTCGCCGTGCAGTCCGTCGCTGTGTTTGCCCCGCGTGAGCGAAGCATCCACTGACATAATAATGCCGCTGCGGGCAGCGTATTGATTAAGTGCTTTGTCTAAGTCTCCGGCGGCAATATCGAACTGCGTGGCAAATGCAGGCAGTGAAGCCAGTCCGGCAAGCGGAAGCAGGCTTAAACGAATCGCCATCACCAGAGGTGCTGTGTTATGAAAGGCCATCACGTCTCCATCATCATTTCTTTATTTGTATTCAGTTATGAAGTCGAACGAGCGGGGCAAAAGGGACAATAAAAATGATAATTTTTTTCGTTATCGTTTAAATGGCGGGAGACAGTGTGACCCAGTAGCGCGTAACAAAATGAATTTTCACAGGAAGCGTTTTCGCGATCGCATTCAGTACGGCATCGGTGTTGCCGAGCGGGAACGTCCCTGTCAGGCGTAATCCGGCAACGGCCGGGTCACAACGCAGTATGCCGTGCCGGTAGCGCGAGAGTGTGGCGATGACGTCGCCCAGAGGTTTGTCGCTGAAACTTAATACGCCCTGCGTCCAGCTTGCAGACTCATCATTCAATGATGCGACGTCGCCAAACTGTGAGGCGCTGAAGCGCACCGTTTCACCTTGCTGAATAACCCGTTTTTGTTGTGGATCTCCGGCGAGAATCGCTTCGACGGCATGTTGGCGGACGCTAAGGACGGTTTCATCGCCGTCCTGGCGTACGGTAAATTCCGTACCCAATGCGGTGAGCTGGCCCTGGCGCGTCTGTACACGAAACGGGCGTTGCAGCGCGTCTTTACCGGTGGTAATGGCGATCTCGCCGTACCAGAGCTGGATCTGGCGCTGGCTACTGTCAAATCGCACGTTAACCGCGCTGTCGGTATTCAGCGAAAGCAACGTGCCATCCTCCAGCGTCTGCTGGCGAGTCTGCCCCCGGGCGGTACGATAATCAGCACGCAGGCCTTCGCCCAACTCCGATCGCCAGAGCTGCCAGCTGCCGCCCGCGCAGACCAGCAACAGCAACCCTTTCAGTACGTGGCGGCGCGTCAGGCGGCTGTCTTTCAGCGTGTGGCTGGCGAGTTTGCCGGGGACGCTGCTCATCTGGCAGCGCAGGTTTTCGACCTGCTGCCAGGCCCATTGATTATCCTGATCTTGTTCATACCACTGCTGCCAGCGCGCTTCCTGCTGGGGGCTTACGCGCTCCCCGCTTAAAACGGCATACCAGTGTGAGGCTGAACGTAGCGCCTGGCGGCGGGCATCGGTGAGGGAGGTTTTCACAGGCCATGCTCCAGGCGGAACAGCAGGCAGTGTTCCGTGGCTTTCGCGATGTACTTTTTCACCGAGCTGACGGAAACATTCAGACGTTGCGCGATGGCGCTGTAGGTCAGCCCGTCAAGCTGAGAAAGCAGGAAGGCCGTTCTCGCTTTGGCGCTCAACCCGTCCAGCATCCTGTCGACAAGTTGCAGCGTTTCGAGATGCGACTGCTTTTCTTCAGCGGAAGGCGCCAGCGTTTCGGGTAACTGCGCAAGCATCTCCAGATACGCTTTTTCCAGCGCATTGCGGCGGAAAAGGTCGATCATCACCCGTTTGGCGACGGTGCAGAGAAACGACTTTGGGTCGCGAATCGCCGTCAGAGATTCACCGTTAATAATACGCAGGAAGGTGTCCTGGGCGACGTCGTCGGCGTCGAACGCCGACTGTAACTTTCGCGCCAGCCAGTGCGTCAGCCAGCCGTGATGCGCGCGATACAGCGATTCAAACGTTAAAGGAGCGCACTGAACTGGAGTCGGCATAGCGGAAAAGTATCAAAAGTTAATCATCACGGCGGGGATGTTAATATGAGAATAGTTCTCATTACAATAAATGATACGGCGATTTTAGCGGGAGAAAGGTTAACTGGCTGTTTTTGAGAGAATAAAAAAGCCTCCGGGCGGAGGCTTATATCAGCATCAGGTCAACACCATCGGCCACTCTGGCGGGGTATGGCTCATGGCTTCCACCATCACGGCTTCGATATTGTTCCAGATTGCGGAGACATCCATCAGAGTGATGCCGAGTAACCCGGTTGCAAACCAGCAGGCCGATACGACGCCAAGGCCGCTACTGATCACCGCGAGTCCGATATAGTCGGATTTACGAAAGCGAATATTGAGCGTGCTGGCTAAAAACATGAGCACAGCGCTCAGCAGTTGCCAGCGGAGAAGAACCACGCCAGTGGTTATGGTAGCCATGAAACATTTCCTCTGAGAATAGCAGGTGCCCTGGACAGCGCGGCGTTGCTCACGGAAGGCGTGGTACACTCTGGCTATCGACGGGCATGACATCGACACTGAATGAAACAACGTTTCTGTTTCATCATTTTTGTGAACTATATCACAATAAATTGTTTGTTAGCCAGTGCAGGGCACCCTTTTTTGTGCGCTTTATAACCACAAATTAAACATGGGTATCTGAAGGGGGCTATACCGGAAGATTATGGGGCTGGTTATTGAAGATGTATTTTTATTACCATTTTATTAGCGCCGGAAAATTAACCAGCCTGGAAATTTAACTTAATTTTTCTGCATTAATCGGAAAAAACCCTGGAAAATTCTTACTCCTTTTGGATTAGAATATTCCCTAATAAAAATAAGCATAACTTTAAGTTTGCCTTACGGGAAAATATTATCGTCATCCGTCAATATCAGACTTTTACCAGGAAAAGTCTGTTGCTAATGTCGCTTAATTCATGCAACGTAATCACCTGTTTGTTATAGCATCCGCCTTGATGATGACAGGCACAGACAATTCAGGGATACAGGGCCGAAATGAATCATAGCGCGCAACGAAAGTTGCTGAGATTCCTTGGAACAATCATGGTGGTATTACTCCCCGTGATGCTGGCGCTATGGTTTGCCCACATGCGGGCGGTGTCTGAAACCCGTAATCAACTGCACTCTTTTGCCGAGCTGGCATTAGAAAAAACGGAACTGGTTGTCCAGCAGGTGGAGCTGGCCCGCGACGCGATACAGCAGTATCAGGGAAAAGCCTGTACTCCTGCGCATCAAAAACGAATGCAGGATATTATTCGTGGTCGTCTGTATATCAGCGAGTTAATTTATGCGCAAGACGATCATTTTTTATGCTCTACGGTAATGGCGACCGCCAGTCCTTATATTATCCCTGCCGCAGATTATAAACGAGAACCAGACGTTTCTATTTATTACTATCGTGATACGCCGTTCTTTGCTGGCTACAAAATGACGTATATGCAAAGAGGACACTATGTCGCGGTAATAAATCCGTTGTCTTACAGCGAGGTGATGTCAGACGATCCCACTCTGGCCTGGGGCGTATATGATACGGTGACGAACTCCTTTTTCTCCGTGAGCGAGCAGGCAAACGTCGAACAATTATTACCGTTGCTGCACCGTGATGAATCTACCTTTCAGCAAAATAATCGCTTCTATACTATTGCCCATTCAGAAAAACGTCCGATCGCGATAATTGTTTCCACTGATAACGCGCGTTTCTATCAGAACCTGTACCATCAGGCGACGTTAACGCTGCCGTTAGGCATTATCTGTAGTATCATTGTGTTATTGATGTGGTCGCGTACGCGCGAGGAATATCATTCACCGCGCCGTTTGTTGCAGCGAGCGATCGATAAACGTCAACTGCGTCTTTATTATCAGCCCATTATTGATATTCAAAATGAAAAATGCGTGGGGGCGGAGGCGCTATTGCGCTGGCCTGGTTTTGAAGGGCAGGTGATGAGCCCGGCAGAGTTTATCCCGCTGGCTGAAAAAGAGGGGATGATTGCGCAGATTACCGATTACGTGGTGGAAGAAGTATTCAACGATCTGGGACATTTTCTCGCCTCGCAACCTCATCTTTATATCTCTATTAATCTCTCCGCTTCTGATTTCCACTCCTCCCGGCTTATCGCGTTAATTGCGGAGAAAGCCCGCCAGCATTCCGTTCTTGCGCAACAAATTAAGGTGGAAGTGACGGAGCGCGGCTTTATTGACGTGCCGAAAACCACACCGGTTATTCAGGCATTTCGTCAGGCGGGTTTTGAAGTGGCGATTGATGATTTTGGAACAGGGTATTCAAACCTGCACAACCTGTATTCATTGAATGTCGATATTCTGAAGATTGATAAATCCTTTATCGATACGCTGACCACCAATAGCACCAGCCATCTGATCGCGGAACATATCATCGAAATGGCGCAAAGTTTACACCTGAAGGCCATTGCCGAAGGTGTGGAAACGGCAGATCAGGTGAACTGGCTGTTCAAGCGCGGCGTTCAGTATTGTCAGGGATGGTATTTTGCGAAGGCGATGCCGCCGCAGGCGTTTATTCAGTGGCTGCAACAGTCGCCCGCACTCCTGATGCAGCGCGGGCAGTAAGGTTACAGACGATGACGGTAGTCGCTGGGCGTGCGGTCAAACTCGCGGCGGAAGACGCGCGAAAATGTCTGTTGCGACACATATCCCAGATCCATCGCGATATCAAAAATGGGGCGCTCGGTCGTTCGTAGCTCTACGGCGGCCAGCAGGAGTCGGCGCTGACGAATATAGTCGCCCAGCGTCTGATGCATCACCGTGCGGAACATCCGCTGTAAATACCACTTCGAGTAACCTGATTTTTTTGCGACCACATCAATGTTCAGCGGTTGGTCGATATGTTCATCAATCCATTCAATAAGGGTCTGAATTATCTGCTGATGGGACATATTGCTGCCTCTTTCTCAGTGTTCGATTCGTCGTTTTGTCTGCGGGCGAGTATAATTCCTCAAGTTAACTTGAGGTAAAGCGATTTATGGAAAAGAAATTACCGCGTATAAAGTCCTTGCTTACGCCGGGTGAGGTGGCGAAACGTAGCGGTGTGGCGGTATCGGCGCTGCACTTTTATGAGAGCAAAGGGCTTATCAGCAGTGTCCGTAACGGCGGCAATCAGCGGCGATATAAGCGCGATGTGCTGCGCTATGTGGCGATCATCAAGATTGCTCAACGTATTGGCATTCCACTGGCGACCATTGGCGAAGCGTTTGGCGTATTGCCTGAGGGGCATACGCTGAGCGCAAAGGAGTGGAAGCAGCTTTCTTCGCAATGGCGCGAGGAGCTGGACAGACGTATTCATACTCTGGTGGCGTTGCGTGATGAGCTGGACGGCTGCATCGGCTGCGGCTGTTTGTCGCGTAGCGATTGCCCGCTGCGCAACCCCGGCGATCAGCTCGGTACGCAGGGAACAGGGGCGCGATTGCTGGAAGATGATTAAATGTCGTTTCGCCGGGACGCGCGTAGGCCGGATAGGCGAGCGCCATATCGCCGCGCATAAAACTAAAGCGCCGCAAGGGCGCTTTAGTTTGTTTCCGGTCTTTGTCTTTCGCTCTATCCCGTTGGTTCACGGGAGGGTTTCCCCCGACATCAACACCCCTCAGTCGAGCACGTGGTGGAGGTTCCGGTTTGTGTTGATACTGTAATTGTATGCCATGCCCGCCCGTTTGCCAGTGTATTGTCTGTTTTTTAGCCGAAATTTTTACGCCATCTCTCGCTCTTTTCTATAGTTAATTTGAATGAAAAACAGGAGACAGCCATGCTGACGGTGCATCATTTGAATCAATCTCGTTCCCAGCGCGTGCTCTGGGCGCTGGAGGAGCTGTCGCTGCCCTACCAGATTGTTCGCTACCAGCGTGAAAAAACCATGCTTGCGCCACCGGCGCTGAAAAAAATCCACCCGCTTGGAAAATCGCCCGTTATTGAAGATAACGGTGAGATCCTCGCCGAATCCGGCGCCATCCTGGAGTATTTGCAGGAAACCTATGACCACGCAGGGCAGTTTAAACCTGCCGATGCCCGGCAAAAACGGCAGTATCGGTTCTGGCTGCATTATGCGGAAGGCTCGTTAATGCCAATGCTGTTAATGAAACTGGTGTTTGTCAGCCTGGGTAAACCGCCGGTGCCATTTGGGTTACGCACGCTGGGCGGCATTCTGGGGCAGGGCGTGCAAAAAGCGTATCTCAACCCGCAACTGGAGACGCATGCGCGCTACATTGATGCGCATCTTGCCGCGCAGCCCTGGTTTGCCGGGGAACATATCAGCATGGCGGATATCCAGATGAGTTTTCCTCTGTTTGCGTTACTGAGCCGAGGCGGAATTAACGACCTGACGCACATTAGCGCCTGGAAGAAGCGCGTAGAGATGCGCCCGGCGTGGCAAAGGGCTATCCAGCAAGGCGGCCCTTTTGAGATCCCTGGCGGATAGACGGATGTGTCAGTCGTCCGCCCGAGAAAAAATGTTATCAGATTGCGCATTGACGATAACGTTTGCGCATCGACTGGCGATTTATTGACCGTGATGAAAAGAAATAAGCAAAAAGCCGCAAAGTTTTGTTGAAAAGCCCCGTATTATCGCTGGATAATCGTTTGCTTTTTTTTACTACCCGTTTTGTATGCGCGGAGTTAAACGTTTGCTTTTTTGCGACACCCCTTATTGTTGCAAACGTAGCACAAGGAGATGACGTTTCGCTGGCAGTGGATTGTCCACCACGCATACTCGACGAAAAATAAACTCTCAGGGGATGTTTTCTATGTCTACGCCTTCAGCGCGTACCGGCGGTTCACTCGACGCCTGGTTTAAAATTTCACACCGTGGAAGCACCGTCCGTCAGGAAGTGGTTGCCGGATTAACGACTTTCCTGGCGATGGTCTACTCCGTTATCGTGGTTCCGGGGATGCTGGGTAAAGCCGGATTCCCGCCTGCCGCCGTATTTGTGGCGACCTGCCTGGTGGCTGGCGTCGGTTCTATTGTTATGGGTCTGTGGGCGAACCTGCCGTTGGCTATCGGTTGCGCCATCTCGTTGACCGCCTTCACCGCGTTTAGCCTGGTGCTGGGTCAGCACATTAGCGTTCCGGTTGCGCTGGGTGCGGTATTCCTGATGGGCGTGCTGTTTACCATCATCTCGGCGACCGGTATCCGTAGCTGGATCCTGCGCAATCTGCCGCATGGCGTGGCGCACGGCACCGGCATCGGTATCGGCCTGTTCCTGTTGCTGATCGCCGCGAATGGCGTGGGTCTGGTGATTAAGAACCCGCTGGACGGTCTGCCGGTCGCGCTGGGTAACTTTGATTCTTTCCCGGTTATCATGTCGCTGATTGGTCTGGCGGTCATTATCGGCCTGGAAAAACTGAAGGTGCCGGGCGGCATTCTGCTGACCATTATTGGTATTTCGGTTGTGGGTTTGATCTTCGATCCATCCGTCCATTTCTCCGGCTTTTTTGCTATGCCGTCTTTAAGTGATGAACACGGCAACTCGCTGATTGGCAGCCTGGATATTATGGGCGCGCTGAACCCGATCGTCCTGCCGAGCGTGCTGGCGCTGGTGATGACCGCTGTTTTCGACGCCACCGGCACGATTCGCGCAGTCGCTGGCCAGGCGAACCTGCTGGATAAAGACGGGCAGATTATCGATGGCGGCAAAGCGCTGACCACCGACTCCCTGAGCAGCGTGTTCTCTGGTCTGGTTGGCGCAGCGCCTGCGGCGGTATACATTGAATCGGCGGCGGGTACGGCGGCAGGCGGTAAAACGGGTCTGACGGCGATCACCGTCGGCGTCCTGTTCCTGCTGATCCTGTTCCTCTCTCCGCTCTCTTATCTGGTTCCGGTCTACGCGACCGCGCCCGCGCTGATGTACGTCGGCCTGCTGATGCTGAGCAACGTGGCGAAAATCGACTTCGCTGACTTTGTGGATGCGATGGCGGGTCTGATCACGGCGGTGTTTATCGTCCTGACCTGCAACATCGTAACCGGCATTATGATTGGTTTTGCTACGCTGGTGATCGGCCGTATTGTGTCGGGCGAATGGCGTAAGCTGAACGTCGGCACCGTGGTGATTGCCGTAGCGCTGGTCGCCTTCTATGCGGGCGGCTGGGCTATCTGATTCCTGGCGTCCTCTAAAAACGGGTGGCTTTTGCCGCCCGTTTTTATTTTCAGGACACATCCCGTTGTCTTTTGCGTTACTCTGAGGAAGATAGAATTGAGGCACGACGCCTCACGTTTTAAAACATAAGAAATATCGCAAACAGGGAACGCATGGAAATCTTCTTCACAATACTCATCATGACCCTTGTGGTCTCGCTGTCGGGGGTATTTACTCGTGTATTGCCCTTCCAGCTTCCTTTACCCCTCATGCAAATCGCCATTGGCGCGCTGCTGGCATGGCCGACGTTTGGTTTGCATGTGGAATTTGACCCTGAACTGTTCCTGGTGCTGTTTATTCCGCCGCTGTTGTTCGCAGACGGCTGGAAAACGCCGACCCGGGAGTTTCTCGAACATGGGCGAGAGATTTTCGGTCTGGCGCTGGCGCTGGTGCTGGTCACGGTGGTCGGAATTGGCTTTATGATTTACTGGCTGGTGCCGGGCATTCCGCTGATACCGGCCTTCGCGCTGGCTGCCGTGCTGTCGCCGACCGATGCGGTTGCGCTTTCCGGCATTGTCGGCGAGGGGCGCATTCCGAAGAAAATTATGGGCATCCTGCAAGGCGAGGCGTTGATGAACGACGCGTCCGGCCTGGTGTCGTTGAAATTTGCCGTCGCTGTGGCGATGGGGACGATGGTGTTTACCGTCGGCGGGGCGACGGTGGAGTTCTTCAAAGTCGCAGTGGGCGGTATTCTGGCGGGCTTTGTCGTCAGTTGGTTATACGGTCGCTCCCTGCGTTTCCTGAGCCGTTGGGGTGGGGATGAACCAGCGACGCAAATCGTCTTGCTGTTCCTGCTGCCGTTCGCCTCCTACCTGATTGCGGAACATATCGGCGTATCCGGCATTCTTGCCGCTGTGGCGGCCGGGATGACCATCACCCGCTCCGGCGTTATGCGTCGCGCGCCGCTGGCGATGCGTCTGCGCGCCAACAGCACCTGGGCGATGCTGGAGTTTGTCTTTAACGGCATGGTCTTTCTGCTGTTGGGTCTGCAACTGCCAGGGATTCTGGAGTCGTCGCTGGTGGCGGCGGAAGCCGATCCCAACGTTGAAACCTGGATGCTGTTCACCGATATCGTGCTGATTTATGCCGCGCTGATGCTGGTGCGCTTTGGTTGGCTGTGGACGATGAAGAACTTCAGTAATCGCTTCCTGAAGAAAAAGCCGATGGAGTTTGGCGCCTGGACGATGCGTGAAGTCCTCATCGCCTCCTTTGCGGGGGTACGCGGGGCGATTACGCTGGCCGGTGTGCTCTCTATCCCGCTATTGTTGCCGGATGGTAACGGCTTCCCGGCGCGCTATGAGCTGGTATTCCTTGCGGCGGGCGTGATTTTGTTCTCGCTGTTTGTAGGGGTCGTGATGCTGCCGATTCTGCTGCAACATCTGGAAGTGGGCGATCACTCACAGCAGCAGAAAGAGGAGCGAATCGCCCGCGCCGCCACGGCGGAAGTGGCGATTGTCGCGATTCAGAAGATGGAAGAGCGTCTGGCGGCAGATACCGAAGAGAACATCGATAACCAGTTGCTCACCGAGGTCAGCTCCCGTGTGATTGGTAACCTGCGTCGCCGCGCCGATGGGCGTAACGATGTGGAAAGCTCAATGCAGGAAGAGAACCTCGAACGGCGCTTCCGCCTGGCGGCGCTACGCTCGGAACGTGCAGAGTTGTACCACCTGCGCGCGACGCGTGAGATAAGTAACGAAACCCTGCAAAAACTGCTGCATGACCTGGATTTGCTGGAAGCATTGTTGATCGAGAATCAGTAAGCACCCGTATCGCCCGGTGGCGCTTCGCTTACCGGGCCTACAGGGGGCGATATTGCCTGGCGGCGCAACAATTTTGCGAGCCGTTTTCCTGAATTTACCTCTGCTCATTGCTGGCTTTCTCCTTTTCCCTCTACGCTCGGAGAAAAGGAGCCAACATGTCCAACTATCGTCGTTATTACATTAATGGTGGAACGTGGTTTTTCACCGTTAATCTTCAGGATCGTAAAAGCGGTCTTCTTACGTCCCATATCCATGCGCTTCGTCATGCCATCGCCAGCGTTAAACAGCGTAAACCTTTTCATATCAACGCCTGGGTTGTATTACCCGAACATATGCATTGTGTATGGACCCTTCCTGAAAACGAGCTCGATTTCTCCTCTCGCTGGCGCGAAATTAAAAAACATTTCTCTAAATCGCTGGGTTTGCGTCAGGTCTGGCAACCTCGATTCTGGGAACACACGATTCGGGATGAATACGATTATCGCCAGCATGTTGATTATAGTTATATCAATCCGGTTAAACATGCCTGGGTTAAACAGGTAAAGGATTGGCCCTTTTCAACATTTCATCGCGATGTTCGCCACGGGATATACCCTGCGGATTGGGCGGGAGAGATTACCGGGCTTAATGTTGGTGAACGCGGTGATTAAATTGCCCGGTGGCGCTTTGCTTACCGGGCCTACAAAATGCATTCCCGTAGGCCGGATAAGGCGCTTGCGCCGCCATCCGGCGAGCGAGGTATTATTCCTGCGTTAACCAGAACCCTTCACAACACGTCAACCACGCCCTGGCGCTGTGGGACAAATAAACGCCTTCGCGCCAGATCATGCCTAACTGCCAGCGTAAATCACTCTCCAGCGGGAGCCAACGCAGGGTTTGTTTATCCAGCCGTTGGCAAATCGGCTCCGGCAAAATCGCAATTCCGATGCCGGCCTGCACCATAGCGGCCAGGAAATCCCACTGACCGCTGCGTACCGCAATACGCGGCTTCACATCATGCTGCTTAAAAAGCCGCATCAACTGGCGATTCAACGCAAAATCTTCGTTGTAGATAAGCAGAGGATGCTCCGCCAGCGCTTCGGGGGAAATCGACTCGCACGCCATCCACTTACCGGAACGCGGCACCAGCACGCATAGCGGGTGGCTGAACAGCGGCAAGGTCGTCAGTCCGCTCTCTTCCTCCACCGGCAGCGCGGTCATCGCCACATCCAGCTCGCCGTTCATTACCGCCTGCTGTACCGTCAAACCGCCAAATTCTGCAATCTTCAGTTCCACACCCGGATAACGCTGGCGAAACAGGCTAATCGGCCCGGCCATCAGCATGCCGACCATTGGCGGGATACCAAGCCGCAGCAGCCCTTTATTGAGATGGTTAATATCGCCCAGCTCTGCTTCCAGCTGGCGAAATTCAGCGAGGATCGCCAGGCCGCGCTCGAACACCACGCGCCCGGTATCCGTCAGCAGCAGACGTCGCCCATCGCGGATCAGCAGCGTGCAATTAAGCTCATCTTCCAGATTCTTCAGCATCTTGCTGATGGTGGGCTGAGTGACAAATAGCTTCTCCGCTGCGCGGGTGAAACTCTGCTGGCGCACCACCTCGACAAAATAACGCAGCGTTCTGATATCCATGATTATTCCTTAAGACTATGCCTGCAATGAGTTTAATTCATTTCAGTAGCGGACGGGCGCTCTCTATACTGGCGTTCCGTTTTATTTTTCAGGACATTCCCTCATGGCTGTGGCGATAAGCCGCGTTACGCCTGCTGTTATGCAACGACTCCAGATACCGGTTCAGGTACTGCTGTATGCAGGTTTATTTGTTTTTGCTCAATATCTTGTTTCATGGCTGCATCTGCCGCTTCCCGCCAATCTGGTTGGGATGGCGCTGATGCTGGCGCTGATTGTCTGTCGGGTGATCCCGCTTAACTGGGTTCGCGCGGGCGCACGCTGGCTGCTGGCGGAAATGCTGCTGTTCTTTGTCCCCGCCGTGGTGGCGGTCGTTAATTATGCGCAACTGCTGTTGATGGACGGCTGGCGCATCTTCGCCGTGATTGCGATCAGCACGCTGATGGTGCTTGGCGCAACCGCATGGGTGGTGGATAACGTGTACCGCTATGAGATGAGCAGGGTAAACCGTGAGTAATTTTCAGCTAAGCGTACTGTGCCTGGTCATCACGCTGGGGATCTATTTCGTCAATAAGCGGCTGTACCGTCGCTTTCGTAAGCTGCCGTTGATGCCGCTGGTGCTCACGCCCGCGCTGTTGGTATTGATACTGGTGTTTGGCCATATCTCCTGGCAGAACTACATTGGCGAATCGCACTGGCTGCTGTGGTTGTTAGGCCCGGCGACCATCGCGTTTGCCGTTCCGGTTTACGATAATCTCGCCATCATTAAACGCCACTGGATGTCGCTGACGGCGGGCGTGGTAACGGCAACCGTGGTGGCGGTTACCAGTTCCGTCTGGCTGGCGCGCCTGTTTACGCTGCCGGATGAGATTCAGCGCAGCCTGGCCGTGCGTTCCGTCACCACGCCATTTGCGCTGGCGGCGGCAGAGCCGCTGGGCGGTCAGCCGGATTTAGTGGCGCTCTTTGTGGTGGTGACCGGCGTGTTCGGGATGGCGGTTGGCGATGCGCTGTTTTTGCGCCTGTCTATTCGTGAAGGAATGGCGAAAGGGGCCGGGTTTGGCGCGGCATCACATGGGGCAGGTACGGCGCGTTCGTATGAACTGGGTCAGCAGGAGGGCGTCGTCGCCAGTCTGGTGATGATGCTGTCCGGTGTGATGATGGTGCTGGCGGCGCCGCTGGTCGCAAAAGTGATGTTCTGATGTTGTCCTCCGACCCGAGGGCCGGAGGAGTGCGCTGAATTAATGCGCGCGGCCTTGCTCAACGCCGTACCCGGTCTGGGAACGGATGAACTGGGCGCGGAACTGCTCACGCTCGCGATTACCTTCCGCAGAATTATCGGTAGCGGAGAAGAACCAGATCCCAATAAAGGCAACGCTGATGGAGAACAGCGCCGGATACTCATACGGGAAGATGGCTTTTTCGTGGCCGAGGATTTGCACCCAAATCGTTGGGCCGAGAACCATCAGCACGACAGCCGTCACCAGGCCTAACCAGCCGCCCATCATCGCGCCGCGCGTGGTCAGCTTCGACCAGTACATGGAGAGCAGGATGATTGGGAAGTTGCAGCTCGCCGCGATAGCAAACGCCAGGCCGACCATGAAGGCGATATTCTGGTTTTCAAACAGCACGCCCAGAATGATGGCAATTACGCCCAGCACCAGTACGGTAATTTTCGATACCCGCAATTCTTCGCGTTCGGTCGCGCCTTTACGAAACACGTTCGCGTACAGGTCGTGAGATACCGCCGATGCGCCTGCCAGCGTCAGACCGGCCACGACCGCCAGGATCGTTGCGAAGGCCACCGCAGAGATAAAGCCGAGGAACAGGTTGCCGCCTACCGCGTTCGCCAGATGAACCGCCGCCATGTTGTTGCCGCCGATTAACGCGCCTGCGGCATCTTTATACTCCGGGTTCGCGCCGACCAGCATGATCGCGCCGAAGCCGATAATAAAGGTCAGGATGTAGAAATAACCCATAAAGCCAGTGGCGTAGAACACGCTTTTACGCGCTTCGCGGGCATCGCTGACGGTAAAGAAACGCATCAGAATGTGCGGTAAGCCTGCCGTACCGAACATCAGGCCCAGGCCTAATGACAGCGCGGAGATCGGGTCATTGACCAGACCGCCAGGGCTCATAATGGCTGAACCTTTCGGGTGTACCGCCATCGCTTCGGTGAACAGGTTGTTGAAGCTGAAGCCGACGTGCTTCATCACCATAAAGGCCATAAAGCTGGCGCCGAACAGCAGCAGTACGGCTTTGATAATCTGTACCCATGTCGTTGCCAGCATGCCGCCGAACAGGACGTACATCATCATCAGAACGCCCACCAGCACGACCGCAATGTGGTAGTTCAGACCGAACAACAGCTCGATCAGTTTACCTGCCCCCACCATCTGGGCGATGAGGTAAAGCGCCACGACCACCAGCGAACCACAGGCAGACAGAATGCGGATCGGCCCCTGTTTCAGTCGGTAAGAGGCGACGTCGGCAAAGGTATAGCGACCCAGGTTACGCAAGCGCTCGGCGATCAGGAACAGAATGATAGGCCAGCCCACCAGGAAGCCGAGTGAATAGATCAGCCCGTCGTAGCCGGAGGTGAACACCAGAGCGGAAATCCCGAGGAACGACGCGGCGGACATATAGTCGCCGGCGATCGCCAGCCCATTCTGGAAGCCGGTAATATTCCCGCCTGCCGTGTAATAGTCGCTGCGTGAACGGACGCGTTTAGAGGCCCAGTAGGTGATGCCGAGCGTAAACACCACGAAAATCAGGAACATGACGATTGCCTGCCAGTTGGTTGGCTGGCGTTCTACTGCACCGCTAATGGCATCCGCTGCGTTTGCAGCGAAGGGTAGTGTGGCGGCAAGCGCCGTCAGGACTCTCTTCATGATGCTTTAACCTCGTGCAGTACGGCGTTGTTAAGACGGTCGAATTCACCATTCGCCCGCCAGATGTAAATACCGGTCAGGATGAAGGAGATCAGAATGACGCCCACCCCAATTGGAATACCCCGGGTGACATTGGTGCCGGCGTGTAGCGGGGTGCCCAGCCAGCCCGGCGCGAAGGCGATCAGTAAAATAAAGCTGATATAAACCGCCAGCATGATGACCGACAGGATGGTGGCAAACCGTTGCCGTTTTTCGACTAACTCCCTGAAACGCGCACTGTCTTCTATCCGTTGATAAATATTGTCATTCATCACAGAGTCTCCAGAGATAAGGTAGGGGGATTTTTTTATTTTGCCGGATGGCGGCTGAAGCCTTATCGAGCCTACAAGCGATGTTGAACCTGTAGGCCCGATAAGCAGCGCGCCATCGGGCATTTCACGGTTAGGGTTATGAAGGCATTGCGATGGCCTGCTTCTCTTCGAGCAGTTTCTCGACCACGCCAGGATCGGCGAGAGTTGAGGTATCGCCCAGATTGCTGGTATCGCCCGCTGCGATTTTGCGCAAAATA
The DNA here is from genome assembly GCF_030333655.1 of Citrobacter sp. CK180. NCBI lineage: Bacteria > Pseudomonadati > Pseudomonadota > Gammaproteobacteria > Enterobacterales > Enterobacteriaceae > Citrobacter > Citrobacter sp. CK180. The sequence goes on from NZ_JAOWFM010000051.1 coordinate 82,520, forward strand.
CGGCGCATGATTTTGCCGGAACGCGTTTTCGGCAGTGAGTCTGTCCAGTGCAGCACGTCCGGTGTTGCCAGCGGGCCAATTTCTTTACGTACCCAGTTGCGTACTTCGGTATACAGCTCCGGCGACGGATCTTCGCCGTGATTCAGCGTGACATAGGCGTAGATGGCCTGGCCTTTGATGTTGTGCGGAATACCGACCACCGCGGCTTCGGCAATCTTCGGATGCGATACCAGCGCGGATTCAATCTCCGCCGTGCCCAGACGATGGCCGGAAACGTTCAGTACGTCATCGACGCGCCCGGTGATCCAGTAGTAACCATCTTCGTCACGACGCGCGCCGTCGCCGCTGAAATACATGTTTTTGAAGGTAGAGAAGTAGGTCTGCTCAAAACGCTCGTGATCGCCGAACAGGGTACGCGCCTGACCCGGCCAGGAGTCGGTAATCACCAGATTGCCTTCGGTCGCCCCTTCCTGCGGGTGGCCTTCGTTATCCACCAGCGCGGGCTGCACGCCAAAGAACGGACGCGTGGCGGAACCGGCTTTCAGTTCAGTCGCGCCGGGCAGCGGCGTGATCATGAATCCACCGGTTTCGGTCTGCCACCAGGTGTCCACTACCGGGCATTTTTCGTTACCGATCTTCTTCCAGTACCATTCCCACGCTTCCGGGTTGATTGGTTCGCCGACGGAACCGAGGATGCGCAGCGAAGAGCGATCGGTGCCTTCAATCGCCTTATCGCCTTCCGCCATCAGAGCGCGAATAGCGGTTGGGGCGGTGTAGAGAATAGTAACCTGGTGCTTATCCACCACCTGCGCCATCCGCGCAGGCGTCGGCCAGTTTGGCACGCCTTCAAACATCAGGGTGGTTGCGCCGCAGGCCAGCGGCCCATACAGCAGGTAGCTGTGCCCGGTCACCCAACCTACGTCTGCGGTGCACCAGTAGATATCGTCCGGGTGATAGTCAAAGACATACTTAAAGGTGGTGGCGGCATAGACCAGATAGCCGCCGGTGGTATGCAGCACGCCTTTTGGCTTGCCGGTTGAACCGGAGGTGTAGAGGATAAACAGCGGATCTTCCGCATTCATCTCTTCCGGCTGATGGTCAGCGCTGGATTTCTCAATCACGTCGCTCCACCACAGATCGCGGCCTTCATGCCAGTCGACTTTCCCGCCAGTACGTTTTAAAACCACCACATGTTCAACGCTGTTCACATTCGGGTTTTTCAGCGCATCATCGACGTTCTTTTTCAGCGGGATGCCGCGTCCGGCACGCACACCTTCATCGGCGGTGATCACCAGACGTGAGCTGGAGTCGATGATTCGCCCGGCAACCGCTTCCGGCGAGAAGCCGCCGAAGATCACCGAATGCACCGCGCCAATGCGCGCGCAGGCCAGCATCGCCACCGCCGCCTCCGGCACCATCGGCATATAAATAGCCACGACGTCGCCTTTCTTAATGCCCAGCTCCAGCAGCGTATTGGCGAAACGACAAACATCGCGATGCAATTCGCGATATGAAATGTGTTTGCTCTGGGTGGCGTCATCGCCTTCCCAGATGATGGCGGTACGGTCGCCGTTTTCTTGCAGATGGCGGTCAAGGCAGTTTGCCGCCAGGTTCAGCGTGCCATCTTCATACCATTTAATCGACACGTTGCCGGGCGCAAAGGAGGTGTTCTTCACTTTTTTATACGGTGTAATCCAGTCGAGAATCTTTCCCTGTTCACCCCAAAAGGTATCTGGCTCGTTAATAGATTGTTGATATTTCGCCTCATACTGCTCCGGGTTTATCAGACAACGATCCGCAATGTTTGCGGGAATAGCGTGTTTATGTATTTGGCTCATGGCTTTTGTTCTCCTTGTAAGATGTTAATAATATGTCTCACAAAAGTTAAATGTAGGGGCTTTGGCAGTTTTGTTTAGTATTTGCGCGGCAGATCACGCAATAACGGAACTGTGCAAATAAACGGCAAAGTGATTTTTGAAGGAATCTCGCAAAAATGGATTAATACCCGCGATAACATGCAGTTACAGGCGAGTTGTTGAAAAAGTGATCCGCGTCGAATGCTAACGAAAGGAGTAGGTTTAAGGAGGGTGGTATAACTCTAAAGTGGTATTTTACATGCACTTACAATTGATTAAAGACAACATTTTTAATGTGGTTTTTTGTTACACATAGAGGGGAGCAATGTCATGACAGTATTCGTGCGGTTGCTGTTGTGGAAAAACAAAATAAAGAACCGCCATTGAAGGCAATGGCGCAATCTGGATGAGACCTCTATGGCAAGGACAATATTACGCGCACGCCGTTTCTTCAGCCTGATATTACCGTTTTTTTTCATTTCCTCTGTATACGCTGAACAAACGTCCGTTCCCGCAAAGACCGTCACCGTTGAAGCGAAGAATGAAACCTTCGCCCCTCAGCATCCCGATCAATATCTCTCATGGAAAGCGACGTCAGAACAGTCAACGCGTGAAGATGCGCTGGCAGAAGACCCACGTCTGGTGATCCTGTGGGCGGGATACCCCTTCTCGCGTGACTACAATAAGCCGCGCGGGCACGCTTATGCGGTTACCGATGTGCGTGAAACCCTGCGTACCGGCGCACCGAAAAATGCCGAAGATGGCCCATTGCCGATGGCCTGCTGGAGCTGTAAAAGCCCGGATGTGGCGCGTCTGATCCAGAAAGATGGCGAAGACGGCTACTTCCACGGTAAATGGGCGCGCGGCGGCCCGGAAATCGTCAATGCCCTGGGCTGCGCCGACTGCCATAACACCGCCTCAGACGATTTCGCCAAAGGCAAACCGGCGTTAACGCTCTCCCGTCCTTATGCCGAGCGCGCGATGGAAACCATCGGCAAACCGTTTGATAAAGCCAGTCGTTTTGACCAGCAATCTATGGTGTGCGGGCAGTGCCATGTGGAGTACTACTTTGACGGTAAAAACAAAGCCGTCAAATTCCCGTGGGATGAGGGAACAAAAGTCGAGGATATGGAGAAATATTACGACGCCATCGCCTTCTCTGACTGGACAAACCCGCTGTCGAAAACGCCAATGCTGAAAGCGCAGCACCCGGAATATGAAACCTGGAGCGTGGGCATTCACGGCAAGAACAACGTGACCTGTATTGATTGTCACATGCCGAAAGTGCAAAACGCCGAAGGCAAACTCTACACCGACCATAAGATTGGCAACCCGTTTGATAACTTCGCCCAGACCTGCGCCAACTGCCACACCCAGGATAAAGCCTCCCTGCAAAAAGTGGTTGCTGAGCGTAAACAGGCGATTCATGACCTGAAAATCAAGGTTGAAGATCAGTTAGTACACGCGCATTTCGAAGCGAAAGCCGCGTGGGATGCGGGCGCGACAGAAGCGGAAATGAAACCGATTCTGGACGATATCCGTCATGCGCAGTGGCGCTGGGATCTGGCGATTGCCTCGCACGGCATCCATATGCATGCCCCGGATGAAGGTCTGCGTATGCTGGGCGGCGCGATGGATAAAGCGGCGGATGCCCGTACCAAACTGGTGCGTCTGCTGGGCAGTAAAGGCATCACTCATGAAATCCCGCTGCCGGATATCTCCACCAAAGAGAAAGCCCAGAAAGCGATTGGTTTGAACATGCAGCAAATCAACGCCGAGAAGCAGGACTTCATCAAGACGGTGATTCCGCAATGGGAAGATCAGGCGCGTAAAAACGGTCTGTTAAGCCAATAACCTCACATGTGACAAATTTGCCGGATGGCAGCGCAAGCGCTTTATCCGGCCTACGGAAGTCTTGTAGGCCTGATAAGCGTAGCGCCATCAGGCATTATGCAACGGAGTGAATATGAGCGTATTACGTTCGTTATTAACTGCTGGGGTGCTGGCGTCAGGTCTGTTCTGGAGCCTGTGTGGGATAACCGCTACCCCAACGCCGCAGGACTCAGAGCAACGCTGGACGGTCACCCAGCAGCGTAATCCAGATGCTGCTTGTCTGGATTGCCACAAGCCGGATACCGAGGGTATGCACGGTAAGCACGCTTCTGTCGTTAACCCGAACAACAAGCTGCCGGTTACGTGCACCAACTGTCACGGTCAGCCATCGCCTAAACACCGCGAAGGGGTGAAAGATGTGATGCGCTTTAATGACCCGATGTATACGGTAGAGCAGCAGAACAGCGTCTGTATGTCCTGCCACCTGCCTGAGCAGCTGCAAAAAGCGTTCTGGCCGCATGATGTCCATGTGACCAAAGTGGCGTGCGCCAGCTGTCATTCGCTGCATCCACAGCAAGACACGATGCAGACGCTCAATGAGAAAGGACGGATTAAGATTTGCGTCGATTGCCACAGCGATCAGCGCACCAATCCGCACTTTAACCCGGCGTCCGTTCCCTTGCTTAAGGAGCATCCATGAGTTGCTCTCGTCGCCAGTTTATCACCCGCGTCGGCGCGCTGGTGGCGGTCAGCGGAACAGCAGGACGCGTGGTGGCGAAAACGTTGAATATCAACGGCGTGCGTTACGGCATGGTGCATGATGAGTCATTATGCATCGGCTGTACCGCCTGCATGGATGCCTGTCGGGAAGTGAACCAGGTGCCGGAGGGCGTGTCGCGTCTGACGATTATCCGCAGCGAGCCGCAGGGGACGTTTCCTGACGTGAAGTATCAATTCTTCCGTCATTCGTGCCAGCACTGCGATCATGCACCCTGCGTCGACGTTTGCCCGACCGGGGCCTCATTCCGCGATGCCGCCAGCGGTATCGTCGATGTGAACCCGGATCTGTGCGTCGGCTGCCAGTATTGCATTGCGGCGTGTCCTTACCGCGTACGCTTTATCCATCCGGTCAGCAAGACGGCGGATAAGTGCGATTTCTGCCGGAAAACCAACCTGAAAGCGGGTAAGTTGCCCGCCTGCGTCGAGTCCTGCCCGACAAAGGCGCTGACGTTTGGCAACCTGGACGATCCCAACAGCGATATCTCTCGTCTGCTGCGGCAGAAAACCACCTACCGCTACAAGCTGGCGCTGGGTACGAAACCGAAGGTCTACCGCGTTCCCTTTAAATTTGGGGAGGTGAGCCAATGACGCACGCTTCTGCTTTCCATTTTGAATCGCTGGTGTGGGACTGGCCCATCGCCATCTATCTGTTTCTGATTGGTATTTCTGCCGGGTTAGTGACGCTGGCTATTTTGCTGCGTCGCATTCACCCGGAAGCGGGCGGGGCGGACAGCACGCTGCTGCGTACGACGCTGGTGGTGGGGCCGGGGGCAATTATTCTTGGCCTGCTGATCCTGATCTTTCACCTGACGCGCCCGTGGACCTTCTGGAAACTGATGTTCCACTACAGCTTCACGTCGGTGATGTCGATGGGCGTCATGCTGTTCCAGCTCTATATGGTGGTGCTGGTTCTGTGGCTGGCGAAAATCTTTGAAAAAGAGGTGCTTGCCCTGCAACAGCGCTGGTTGCCGCGTCTGGGGATGGTGCAAAAAGCGTTGACGTTGCTGACGCCGTTCCATCGCCTGCTTGAGACGGTAATGCTGGTGCTGGCGGTACTGCTGGGGGCGTATACCGGCTTCCTGCTGTCGGCGCTGAAGTCCTATCCGTTCCTTAATAACCCGATCCTGCCGGTGCTGTTCCTGTTCTCGGGGATCTCTTCCGGGGCGGCGGTGGCGCTGATTGCGATGGCCTTGCGTCATCGCAGCAATCCGCACAGCACTGAAGCGCATTTTGTGCATCGCATGGAAACGCCGGTCGTCTGGCTGGAAATCTTCCTGCTGGCGGCGTTCTTCGTTGGGCTGGCGTTGGGCGATGACGGTAAAATGCGCGCGCTGACTGCGGCGCTGGGCGGCGGATTCTGGACATGGTGGTTCTGGCTTGGCGTCGCGGGGTTGGGGCTGATTGTGCCAATGCTGCTGAAGCCCTGGGCGAATCGCGGTTCGACGTTTCACGGCGTGCTGGCGGTATGCGTCGCCAGCCTGACCGGTGTCCTGCTGCTGCGCTTTTTCATTCTTTATGCGGGACAGCTAACGGTCGCGTGAGCTTAGGCAGGGTGATCTCTGGACGTATTCCTTCCTGAAGCCGGTTTTCTGGCATTACTGCTGAGTCTTGGGGTCAACGTGTTGACCCCACTTGCCACGCTGGTGGGGTTGCGCCAGCGCTGGCAGGGCATCAGACGTCTGGCGATAATCGGCGTCCTGGCGCAATTCGCGCTGTTATTACTGGCGTTCGCTATTCTGGTTTTCTGTTTTCTTACCAGCGATTTTTCGGTTGTCTACGTTGCACAGCATAGCTACAGCCTGCTGCCGTGGGGATTAAAACTGGCGGCGGTGTGGGGCGGTCATGAAGGATCGCTGCTGTTGTGGGTGCTGTTCCTTTCCGGCTGGAGCGCGCTGTTCGCCTGGCGTTGCAAAGGCGAGCGCGATGCGCTCTTTCCGCTAACGCTCTGTATTCTGTCGATGATGACCGCCCTGCTGCTGCTGTTTGTCGTGGTCTGGTCGGACCCGTTTGTGCGTATCTTTCCGCCCGCGATTGAGGGGCGCGATCTCAATCCGATGCTGCAACACCTGGGGCTGATTCTCCATCCACCGCTGCTTTATCTGGGCTATGGCGGCCTGATGGTCGCAGCGGGCGTTGCGCTGGCGTCATTGCTGCGCGGCGGCTTTAGCGCGGCCACCGCCTGGGTCTGCTGGCGCTGGGCGCTCCCCGGCTGGTGCGCGCTGACGCTGGGCATCATTCTCGGGTCGTGGTGGGCGTACTGCGAACTGGGCTGGGGCGGCTGGTGGTTCTGGGACCCGGTGGAAAACGCTTCTTTATTACCCTGGCTTTCCGCCAGCGCGCTACTGCATAGCCTGTTCGTTTCCCGCCGGCGCGGCATCTTTCGCCACTGGTCTTTGCTGCTGGCGATTCTGACGCTGATTTTATCCCTGCTGGGCACGCTGATTGTGCGCTCCGGCATTCTGGTCTCTGTCCATGCCTTTGCGCTGGACAACGTGCGTGCGGTGCCGCTGTTCGCGCTGTTTACGCTCCTGAGCCTGGCCTCGCTCGGGTTGTACGCGTGGCGAGGCCAGCAAGTCCGCCAGAATGCGCGTTTTGGCAGTTGGTCGCGTGAGATGATGATTCTGGCCGCGCTGCTGCTTTTTAGCGCCGTGCTGCTGATTGTGCTTATCGGGACGCTCTATCCGATGATTTACGGCCTGTTCGGCTGGGGGCGACTCTCCGTCGGCGCGCCCTATTTTAATCGCGCCACGCTGCCGTTTGGGCTGCTGATGCTGTTAGTTATCGTACTGGCGACAATCAGAAGCCGGAAAGTGTCTGTGCGTTGTCAGCTTCCGGCGCTACTGGCGCACACCGGCGTATTGGTTGTCGCCGCCGGGATTATTTTCTCCAGCGGCAGTCGGCACGAAATCAGCCTTAATCTGCGCCCCGGAGAGCAGGTGGAACTGGCAGGCTACACGTTTCGTTTTGAACGTCTCGATCTGGAGGCGAAAGGCAATTACACCACTGAGAAAGCGCAGATCGCCATTGAGCAGGATAAACGGCACATCGGGCGCGTCACGCCAGAGCGGCGTTTTTACGCGGCGCGCCGTCAGCAGATGATGGAGCCGGGGATTCGCTGGAATCTGCTGCATGACTGGTATGCGGTGATGGGCGAAAAAACCGGGCAGGATCGCTATGCCATGCGCCTGTATGTCCAGACCGGCGTACGCTGGATCTGGGGCGGAGGGCTGTTGATGATTGCAGGCGCGGCGCTCAGCGGCTGGCGTGGGAGGAAGCGTGATGAGTAAATTAATCAACGCGTTGCCGGATGGCGGCGTACGGGGTGCGCAACACATTGTAGGCCAGATAAGCGCAGCGCCATCCGGCAGAATAGGTTTACTCTTGGCTATCATTTTGTTTTTCATCACCTTTGCAGCGCATGCCCAGGTTGTGGACACCTGGCGCTTTGAAAACGCGCAACAGCAGGAAAAATCACTATTTATTGCCAGCCAGCTGCGCTGCCCGCAGTGCCAGAATCAAAACTTGCTGGAATCCAACGCGCCGGTAGCGGTCAGTATGCGCCATCAGGTCTATACCATGGTGGCGGAAGGTAAAAGCGAAGAGGAAATCACCGCCTGGATGACCGAACGCTACGGTGAGTTCGTCCTCTACAACCCGGCGCTAACCGGGCAAACGTTGCTGCTATGGGCGCTGCCTTTCCTGCTGTTGCTGCTGGTGGGCGTGGCGCTGTGGCGAGTGATAGCGCGTCAGCGTAAAGAGGAGGGGAGTGAATGAGTCTGCATCAGGTGAGCGTACTGCTGCTGCGTCACAGCCAGCGCCAGGCGCAGCAGGCGCTGGCGGGTCAGGACACGGCGCAGCTACAACAGGAATTGCATCATGATTTGGCGGAGCCTGTGGCTTCGGACGCGCCGTCGCGCCCGCTGCCGGTGAAAGCGCTGCTGGCCGTTGCGATCGTCATGGTGATGGCTTGCGTCGGCGGCTATCTGGCGTCGTCAAAATGGCAGGCCGTTCGCCAGGAGCAGCAGCGTCTGGCCGATCCGCTGCGGGCGTTTACCGATGAACCGACGGCGGAAAAGCAGTTACTGACGTTGCAGGCGGCGATTCGCGCAAACCCACAGGACAGCGCGCAGTGGGCGACGCTGGGCGAGTACTACCTCTGGCGTAATGCCTATGACAATGCTCTGCTGGCGTATCAGCAGGCGCTGCGCCTGCGGGGAGAGAACGCGGAGCTCTATTCGGCGCTGGCGACGGTGCGCTATTACCAGTCCGGGCAGCATATGACGCCGGAAACGCGTGAAATGATCGATAAAGCGCTGGCGCTTGATGCTTCGGAAGTCACCGCGTTAATGCTGCTGGCCGCTGATGCGTTTATGCAGGCTGATTATGTGCAGGCCATCGCATTCTGGCAAAAATTACTGGATTTGAACTCGCCAAGGGTTAATCGCGTGCAACTCATTGACGCTATTAATATGGCGAAGTTGTTGCAGAATCGTCAGAAATAATTTTGTTTTTTTGTGATTTGTGTCGTTTTTGCTGTTTAAAAAGTAAGCGAATGAACGGTGGCGTTAAAATAATTCCAGAAAGGTATTATTCGTTTTTGAGGAAATAAAAATCTTTCCATAACAAATAGTTATTCATGATGATCGCGATAAACTCGCGTTATTATGCATAAAATCAGTTAGATGCCCTGTTCTGAAAGGGTTGCGCAGTATGCCATGCAAATGGTACTGATTATGCGCGTTAAAAAACTCCACAAACGAACGCAACACAATTCATACCCTTTCAGTATGTACTGTTCTCATCCTTTTTTGAATGCAGAACGGCGCTTCATTGAGGAAGTCTGTTGTTATGAAAAACTTGAAAATCAGCCTGGCCTGGCAGATTTTGCTGGCCATGGTGCTGGGTATTCTTCTGGGCAGTTATCTGCATTATCACAGCGACAGCCGCGAATGGCTGGTTGCCAACCTGCTGTCACCGGCGGGTGATATCTTTATCCATCTGATCAAAATGATCGTCGTTCCGATTGTTATTTCCACCCTGATTGTCGGTATTGCCGGTGTCGGCGATGCGAAACAGTTAGGGCGTATCGGTGCCAAAACCATTATCTATTTCGAAGTGATCACGACCGTCGCCATTATCCTCGGTATTACACTGGCGAACGTGTTTCAACCCGGTTCCGGGATTGATATGTCGCAATTGGCGACCGTGGATATTTCGAAATACCAAAGCACGACGGCGGAAGTACAAAGCCATGCGCACGGTTTGATGGGCACGATTTTGTCACTGGTTCCGACCAACATTGTCGCGTCGATGGCGAAGGGCGACATGCTGCCGATTATCTTCTTCTCGGTGCTGTTTGGTCTGGGTCTGTCTTCCCTGCCTGCGACTCACCGTGAACCGCTGGTCACCGTGTTCCGCTCCATCTCAGAAACCATGTTTAAAGTGACCCACATGGTGATGCGTTACGCGCCGGTCGGGGTGTTTGCGCTGATCGCCGTGACCGTGGCGAACTTTGGTTTTGCGTCGCTGTGGCCGCTGGCGAAACTGGTGCTGCTGGTACACTTCGCGATTCTGTTCTTCGCGCTGGTGGTGTTGGGCATCGTGGCGCGTCTGTGCGGTCTGAGCGTCTGGATTCTGATTCGTATCCTGAAAGATGAACTGATTCTGGCTTATTCCACTGCCAGCTCTGAGAGCGTGCTGCCGCGCATTATCGAGAAGATGGAGGCCTATGGCGCTCCGGCGTCGATCACCAGCTTTGTGGTGCCGACCGGGTACTCCTTCAACCTTGATGGCTCAACGCTGTACCAGAGTATTGCGGCGATCTTTATCGCGCAGCTGTACGGTATCGACCTGTCGCTGTGGCAGGAAATCATACTGGTGCTGACGCTGATGGTCACCTCGAAAGGGATTGCGGGCGTGCCGGGCGTTTCCTTCGTGGTGCTGCTGGCGACGCTGGGTAGCGTGGGCATTCCGCTGGAAGGGCTGGCGTTTATCGCCGGTGTTGACCGTATCCTCGATATGGCGCGTACCGCGCTGAACGTGGTGGGTAATGCGCTGGCGGTGCTGGTTATCGCCAAGTGGGAACACAAGTTTGACCGTAAGAAAGCGCTGGCGTATGAGCGCGAGGTATTGGGCAAATTTGATAAGACCGCGAATCAGTAATTCATGACAGATTGCCGGATGGCGCTACGCTTATCCGGCCTACGGGAAGCTGTGGTCTGTAGGCCGGATAAGGCGCTTGCGCCGCCATCCGGCAATATTACATTCACCCGTTGGTTAACTTATCAAACTCTTCGCAGCCGGTATCAAACCCTTCCGTACAGCTCAGATTCAACCAGTGCAGCGCCTTCTGTTTATTCTTCTCAATAAAGCCCTGTTCGCCGTTTAAGAACAACATTCCGGCCCAGTATTCGGAGTAGCCGGTACGGGAAATGGCGGAACTGCGTTTGAAATACCAGGTCGCCTTATCGTCATCGGCAGGAATGCCCACGCCGTTGGCATAAATCAGCCCGAGTAGCATCTGCGCATCGGCGGCAGAATCGCTCTCCAGGTTTTCTGAGGCGTTTTGCAACAGTGAAATGGCTTTTGGATAGTCAGGCGTCCCCGCCTGGGTGTTGATCAGAATGCGCGCCAGAGTGATTTCTCCGGCTTTGCTGCCCGCTTGTGCCGCCTTTTCGGCCAGCGTTTTAGCCTGCGGATAATCCAGACTGACGGGGTTGGTGATTTTGATTTGCGCCAGCAATGCGCAGGCATCCGCATCACCGTTGTCTGCGGCTTTTTGCGCCCAGTATTCCGCTTTGCTGAGATCGCCGGAACTGAACCAGGTATCGGCAAGGAAATACTGTGCGCGTCGGTCTCCGCCCTCCGCCGCCTTCAGATACTGGCTGCCAGGCTCAGTATCGGTGGCATGGGCAAAGAATGTCATTAAGAACATCAATGCAAGAAGTGGTTTCATTTTGAGTTTTATTTAGGGTACGGAGTAGACAGTATAAAGAGATCGTATGGATAAAAAAACAGCCTCCGGTGGAGGCTGTTGCAAGGAAAATGCCTGATGGCGATGCCCATGCATCTTATCAGGCCTACAGGGGAAACAGGTCGTAGGCCGGATAAGGCATTCTCATGCCGCCATTCGGCAGATTACCCCATTGCGCTTTCGCGCAGACGGGTTTTCAGCTTGCTGTACTCATCAATCACATACTGCTCGGCGGCGCGCTGATCGGCGATCGGCTCGACGCGCACGGCGCAGTACTTGTACTCCGGCGTTTTGGTAATCGGGCTTAAGTTCTCCGTCACCAGCTCGTTACAGGCGCCAATCCACCACTGGTAGGTCATGTAAATCGCCCCTTTGTTCGGACGATCGCTGACCTGCGCACGGGTGATAATTTTGCCTTTACGTGAATGAACCCAGACCAGCGCTTCATCTTCAATGCCCAGACGCGCGGCGTCGGCCGTGTTGATTTGCGCATAGCCAGGCTCATCCGCCAGCGCCGCCAGCGCGGCACAGTTCCCGGTCATCGAGCGACACGAGTAGTGGCCGACTTCACGCACCGTAGACAGCACCATTGGGTACTCTTCGGTGAGTTTGTCGATCGGCGCGACCCAGTCGCAGGTGAAGAACTGCGCCAGGCCGTTCGGGGTGTCGAACTTCTCTTTGAAGAGATAAGACGTCCCCTGATCGGCATCCGACGTGTCGCGGCAAGGCCACTGAATGAAGCCCAGTTCGCCCATCTTCTCGTAAGTCGCCCCGTAAAAATCCGGGCACAGATGACGCAACTCATCCCAGATCTCCTGGGTGTTGTTGTAGTGCATCGGGTAGCCCATACGGGTGGCGATTTCACTGATGATTTGCCAGTCCGTTTTCAGATCCCACTTCGGTTCAACGGCTTTAAAGAAGCGCTGGAAACCACGGTCAGCAGCGGTAAACACCCCTTCATGCTCGCCCCACGACGTAGACGGTAAGATAACATCCGCCGCCGACGCGGTTTTGGTCATAAAGATGTCCTGCACGATGACCAGTTCCAGGTCTTCAAACCCTTTGCGCACCGCAGAGAGTTCCGCATCGGTTTGCAGCGGATCTTCACCCATAATGTACGCCGCGCGAACTTCGCCATGCGCAGCACGGTGTGGCAGTTCGCTGATGCGATAGCCGGTATGCGCTGGCAGGCTTTCCACGCCCCAGGCTTTGGCGAATTTTTCGCGGTTAGCCGGGTCTTTCACGTACTGATAGCCCGGATAGGTATCCGGCAGCGCGCCCATGTCACATGCGCCCTGAACGTTGTTCTGGCCGCGAACCGGGTTTACGCCCACGCTTGGCTTACCGAGGTTGCCGGTCAGCATGGCGAGACTGGTCAGCGAACGCACGGTTTCCACGCCCTGATAGAACTGGGTCACGCCCATGCCCCACAGGATTGCGGCGCTTTTCGCTTCGGCGTACATACGCGCCGCCTTGCGAATATCGTGCGCGCTCACGCCGGTGATATCCTCAACGGATTCCGGCGTGTAGCCTTCGACAATCTTACGGTACTCTTCAAAGCCTTCAGTACGGGAGGCGACGAACGCCTGGTCGTACAGATTTTCTTCAATAATGACATGACCCATAGCGTTGAGCAGCGCGATATTCGAGCCGTTTCTCAACGCGATGTGGATGTCGGCAATGCGCGCGGTTTCAATTTTGCGCGGATCGCAGACGATAATTTTCGCGCCGTTGCGTTTAGCGTTAATCACATGATTCGCCACGATAGGGTGGGAATCCGCCGGGTTATAGCCGAAGATAAACACTAAATCGGTGTTATCAATTTCGTTAATCGCATTACTCATTGCGCCGTTACCGACCGACTGGTGCAGACCTGCAACCGATGGGCCGTGTCAGACGCGAGCGCAGCAGTCAACGTTATTGGTACCAATAACGGCGCGCGCGAATTTTTGCATTACATAGTTGGTTTCGTTACCTGTGCCGCGAGACGAACCGGTCGTCTGGATGGCGTCCGGGCCATACTTCGCTTTGATGGCGCTCAGGCGATCGGCGACGTAGTTCAGCGCTTCATCCCAGGAAACGGATTCCAGTTTGCCGCCACGCTGGCGACGGATCATAGGGGTTTTCAGGCGCGGGGTCAGGATCTGGGTATCGTTAATAAAATCCCAGCCATAGTAGCCCTTCAGACACAGAGTACCCTGATTGGTTTTCCCCTGCGCCGCCTCTGCCCGGACGATTTTGCCGTTATCGACTACCAGGTTGATTTTGCAACCTGATGCGCAATACGGGCAAACCGTGACGACTTTTTTCATCGGTCTCGCTCCAGTTAATCAAATCGCGCATACGCGCTGTCGGCCTCATTATGCATCTTTTATGCCATGTTTTTATTGGGGTCTTTCCCTGATATTACGGGTAAAATTTGGTCAAAACCCTGACGAAAAACAGGCTGTCGTCAGTTTTGACGTGACGAACAGGAAAAGCGGTGACGGCCCGGCAGTGTGACCAGGGTTATGTTTCCTGCATCTCCTGCTGCGCAATATCTGTCACTCCGGGCAGAATCAATCACACTCATCTGTAGGGGATGTGAAATGGGGAAGGGTGATGAAACCAGCCATACTGGTCGTGGATGATGACGCGGCGGTCTGCGCATTGTTGCAGGATGTCCTGAACGAGCACGTTTTTGCGGTGACGGTCTGCCATACCGGGCAGGCTGCGCTGGCGTGTGTCGAAACCCAGCCGGAGATTGCGCTGGTGTTGCTGGATATGATGCTGCCCGACACGAACGGTTTGATGGTGTTGCAGCAGGTACAGAAGATCAGGCCTACGCTGCCGGTGGTGATGCTCACGGGGCTGGGGAGCGAGTCGGATGTGGTGGTCGGGCTGGAGATGGGCGCTGATGACTACATCAGCAAACCGTTTAACCCGCGCGTGGTAGTGGCGCGAATGAAAGCCGTACTCCGTCGGGTTGGCGTGCTGATCGCCGAAGGCGGAAGCGTGCAGATGTCCGGCCTCTCTTTCAATGGCTGGCATCTGGATACCGCGCGCTGTCAGTTGCACAATCCGCAGCAGCAGGCGGTGGATCTCACCCAGGGGGAATACAGTTTGCTGCTGGCGCTGGCGCAAAACGCCCGTCGGGTGCTCAGCCGTGAGCAGTTGCTGGAATTAACGCACAGCGACAGCGTTGAGGTGTTTGATCGCACCATTGACGTGTTGATTATGCGTCTGCGCCGCAAAATTGAAATCAATCCGCATCAGCCGACGTTGATCAAAACCCTGCGCGGCCTCGGGTATGTTTTTGCCGCCGATGTGCAGCACCACGATAAAGCCGCGTAATCAGGCGCAGTTGCCGGATGGCGGCGTATTTGTAGGCCTGATAAGCGCAGCGCCATCAGGCGAAATGGCTACAAAAGCGTTCGCAACTCCTCAAGCGTTTTCGCGCCATCAATCGCATTGGCGCACAGCAGGCTGACCCGCGCGCAGGCGTGCGCCAGCTTAATGCTCTCGGCCAGCGGCCATGCTTCGTGGCAGCCATACAAAAAACCGGCGCAGAACGCATCTCCCGCGCCAACGCTACCGACTATCTCCCTCTGCTCCAGCTTTTGCGATGGTATCCAGACGCCAGGTTGATCCGGCGTTTCGCCCCAGGCGCCTTCCGGGCAATGAATCACCACCCGCTGGCGGACGCCTGCATCCAGCAATTCGCGGGCGGCTGCGGCGATGTGCGGAATATGCGGTTCGCCGTTGGGCTGGCGGATCTCCAGGCCGCTGAACTCCCCGGCCTCCAGCTCGTTGATCACCAGATAATCCAGATGGCGTAGCGCGGGCAAAACCAGCGGCTGATAGCGCGGATCGCCTTTGCGGGACACCAGATCCAGCGAAGTCTCAAAGCCCTCCTCATGCATCTGCGCCATCAGCCGTGCGCTGCGGGTGCCGTAGTCATCATCCGGCATATCCAGACTGTCGAGCAGCAGCAGATAGCCCAGGTGGAAAATCTTCATCGAGGCATCAAGCTCATCGAACGCGGGCAGATCCAACAGACGGTTAGCGCCGGGGGAGTGGAAAAAGGTGCGCTGCCCGCTGGGATCGGTCATCACCTGCGACATCGACGTGGGGGCAAACGTGGTGCGCTGGACATGCTGGCGATTGACGTGATACTGCTCCAGCATCGCCATAATGTAGTCTCCGTCGGCGTCCTGGCCGATTAATCCCACAGCCTGCAACGGCAGTCCGGTGTGCATCTTTGCCAGCGTCAGCAGGACATTAAGCGGCGCGCCGCCCGTCGAACGTTCGCTATGGGTGATCTCCGCCAGCCAGCCGCGCTCCGGCCACTGTACGATTTGGTGCACATGGTCGACCAGCATATTGCCCGCCGCGATAATGCCTTTGCGTTCCATCAGATCTGCCCCGCGCTGCCAAAAATGCGCATCTGTTCCGATACCGTATCGGTGATCGCCTCTTCAATGCCCAGCAGCAGTTCGGCGAACTCATCGTACAGCGGCTGGCGGTTAGTCATCCGTGATTCCACCGCCGCCAGCGCAGCCTGCGACATACCGGTGTAGAAATTGATTTTGTGAATGCCCAGCGTAATGGCGCGACGAAAATCCTCATCGCTGATGCCGGAACCGCCGTGCAGTACCAGCGGCAGCGCCGTTTGCTGGCGAATGGCGTCCAGACGCGGGAAATCGAGTTTGGGCTCGCCTTTATATTTGCCGTGAGCGTTGCCGATGGCGACGGCCAGGGCATCAATACCGGTGCGGTCAACAAAATCGCGCGCCAGCTGCGGATCGGTAAACAGCGACTCGTCGGCATGACCATACAGCGCGCCGCCCTCATCGCCGCCAACCGCGCCAAGTTCCGCCTCTACCGACACGCCAACGGCGTGGCACATCTTCACCACTTCCCGGGTCTGGCGGATGTTTTCCTCATACTCCAGCGTGGAACCATCAAACATTACCGAGCTGAAGCCCAGACGTAACGCCCGCACCACGGATTCAAAATGCAGCCCGTGGTCGAGGTTAAGCACCACCGGAATATCGTGTCGGGCGGCTTCGAATTTTACCGCTTCGACCAGCGAGTCCAGCGAAACATACTTAAAATGGACTTCGGCAATGTTAATGATAAACGGCGAGCGTTCCTGCCTGGCGGCGGCGAACAGCGCGCGTAAAAAGTGGGAATCCAGAACGTTAAACGCCCCCAGCGCATAGCGATGCTTGCGGGCATGGCCGAGTCCATCGGCAAGAGAAATCAACGGCATAATGTGCTCCTTGTTCAGCAGAACAGGCGGTACTCGTTACACAACACCAGTTGCGCCGGTTCATCTTCTTCAATGTCGTTATAGCGGGCGATCGGCTGGAGAAAATGGTTGTCATGGTCATCGTCATTGACGGAAGAAACTTCGCCGACCAGCACGTCGCCAAACCCTTTTTCCGCCCAGAAGCTGTGATACAGGCCCGGCGTCAGGCAAATGCTTTCTCCTGGCGAAAGGCGCAGTTGGCTGCCTGCCGCATGGGTCTGTCGACAGCCGTCTATCACAATGGTGATGTCGGTATTGTCGGTCTGGTCCCGGGAGTCGGCGTTCCACAGCTCAACGATTAAATTACCGCCGCCGCGATTGATAATGTCTTCACGTTTGCGCCAGTGGAAATGCATCGGCGTAACCTGCGCGTCGCGCACATGCATAATTTTTTCCGCGTAGCATTTCTCATAAGGCATACCTTTGGGCGAGCCGTTGCGCAGGGTAAACAGCGTCAGTCCCTGAGCGGCAAAATCTGTCCCGCCGAATGCGGTAACATCCCAGCCGAGTCTGAGATCGAATACTTCGCTCCAGGCGGCATCAAGCTGACGCCATTGCGATGGGGCAAAGCTGGCGAAAGGCGGCAGGTGGACGTCATGCATGGAAAAGAATTGCCGCGTGTGGCCGAGAATTTCGTTTATTTCGGAGCGTTTCATTGAAAGAATTCTCCTTATTGTGATGTAGCCTTGTAGGCCAGATAAGGCATTTTTGCCGCCATCCGGCATGAGTTTACTGCCTGATGGCGCTGCGCTTATCGGGCCTACGCAGAGGCCGCTTTCCGTTATTTCACCGTCCAGCCCTTGTAGCTGCCGATGTTGTTTTTATCGATCATCGTCACCGGAATCAGTACAGGTTCACCAGGCGCCGGTTTGCCCTGTAGAATGTCATAGCCGATCTCCACCGCTTTTGCCGCCATCACCTGCGGATCTTGTGCGGGGGTCGCCACAAACAGGGAATTTTCACGCTTCAGCGCCTCTTCGCCATCGGGCGAACCATCCACACCGACGATAAAGAACTCATTGCGCTGTGCCTGTTTCGCCGCCAGATCGGCGCCGATCGCCGTCGGATCGTTGATCGCAAATACGCCGTCGATCTTCGGATTCGCAGCCAGCAGGGCGGTCATCACTTCCAGCCCGCCTTCGCGACTGCCTTTGGCGTTCTGGTTCCAGGAGAGCACCTTGATATCCGGGTGACGTTTGAACTCGGTCTGGCAGCCCTCGACACGGTTCTGCACGGCGGAAACCGGCGGCCCGTTGATGATCACCACATTGCCTTTGCCTTGCAGACGATCGGTAATGTATTTACAGGCCATTTCGCCCGCCTGGGTGTTATCAGAGGTGATGGTGGCGTCTGCGCCTTCGGCGGCCACGTCAACCGCGACCACCACGATCCCGGCGTCTTTCGCCCGTTTCACCGCCGGGCCGATCCCTTTCGAATCTGCGGCGTTAAGGATGATCATATCCACCTTCGCGGCAATAAAGTTGTCGATCTGCGAAACCTGCTGACCCAGATCGTAGCCGCTGGAGACCAGCGTCACTTTTACGCCATCACCGGCCAGTTTGCGCGCTTCCAGCTCCGCCCCTTTTGTTATCTGCACGAAGAACGGGTTGGCAAGATCGCCCACCGTCACGCCGATGGATTTCAGTTCTTTGGCCTGTACAAACGGCGATGCGGCCAGTAACGCGCCAGCACAGAGCGCGGTCACTAATGGTTTCAAACGCATACTCTTTTCCTCACGTAGGGTATTGTTGTTATAAGCCTGATGGCGCTGCGCTTATCCGGCCTGCGAACGGGCAGGCCTGCGCCGCCATCCGGCAAGCTTGTCTATGCACTTTGATGGTGTCGGGTACGGTATTTGTCGATCAGCACCGCTATGATGATCACCGCCCCTTTGATCACCAGTTGCCAGAAGTAAGAGACGCCCATCAGCGTCATGCCGTTATTCAGGGTGGCGATGATCAGCGCGCCCACCAGCGTGCCGGTGATCGTGCCGATCCCGCCGACAAAACTGGTGCCGCCGAGGATCACCGCCGCGATGGCGTCCAGCTCATACCCCATGCCTAAGTTGCCGTTGGCGCTGTAGAGACGCGAGGCGCTCATTACTCCGCCCAGCCCGGAGAGCAGGCCGCTCATGCCGTACACAAACAGCAGCACCAGCCACACTTTGATGCCGGTTAAACGCGCCGCCTGCATGTTGCCGCCCACGGCATAAATATGTACGCCCAGCGTGGTGCGGCGCAGAATGAACCAGCACAGCACGATCACCGCGAGGGCGATAACCACCAGCCACGGAATCGGGCCAAGATAGTTATTGCCGATCCACTCGAAGCTGATATTGGAGTTGATCACCGTGGTGCCGTCCGCCAGCAGGTAGGCCGCGCCGCGCAGCGCCGTATAGGTGCCGAGCGTGACAATAAAGGGCGGCAGCCCGGCGAAGGCCACCAGCGCGCCGTTAACCAGCCCCAGCCCCAGGCCGAGCATCAGCGCCGCCGGAATCGACAGCATGGCGAACTCCGGTATCAGAGAGACCACCATCGCCGCCACGGCGGTGGTGCCGAGAATCGACCCCACGGAGAGGTCGATGCCGCCGGTCAGAATGATGAACGTCATCCCCGCCGCCAGCACGATGTTGATCGACGCCTGGCGGGTGATGTTCAGCAGGTTGCTTTCAGTGAAAAAATTAGGTGCGATAAAGCCAAATACCGCCACGATCAGCACTAAAATCGGTAAAATACCGACCGTTTGCATTAGATCGCTCATCAACATCTTTTTTGCGGAGGCGGACTTCGCCACCTGCTGGGGAGTGGTTGGGTTATTCATGATTTCACCGCCTCAAGGTGGGAGTCGTTTACGCCGGTCGCCAGCCGCATGATGTTTTCCTGTGTAATGTCCTGGCTGTGCAATTCCCCGGCAATGCTGCCTTCATGCATGACGTAGACGCGATCGCTCATGCCGACGATTTCCGGCAATTCACTGGAGATCATCAGGATCGCCACGCCCTTACGCGCCATTTCGTTCATGATGCGATAGATCTCGCTTTTCGCGCCGACATCCACGCCGCGCGTCGGTTCGTCCAGAATCAGAATGCGCGGGCCGATGGCGACCCAGCGTGAGATCAGGAGCTTTTGTTGATTGCCGCCGGACAAACCTCCGGCGCGAACCTGGGCATGCGGCACGCGAATGTTGAGTAACTGAATGGCGTCATCGGAGATGCTTTGGGCTTTTTTACGGTTCAGCATCCCCCAGTTGGCGTCGCGCTCCAGCGTCGCCATCGTAATGTTCTCTGCCGCCGCCAGTTCTAAAAACAACCCTTGTTCTTTGCGGTTTTCGGTGAGGTAGCCAATACCGTGCTCAATGGCCTCACGCGGGGAGTGGATCACCACCGGCTCGCCATCCACCTCGATCATCCCGCCGGTGGCTTTACGCACGCCGAAAATCAGGTGCGCCAGTTCGGAACGCCCGGCGCCGACCAGTCCGGCCAGGCCGACGATTTCGCCGGAACGTACCAGCAGGCTGCACGGCTGCACTTTACCGCCGTCGGTAAGGTGATGAACGTTCAGGCGCGGTTTACCGAGCGGGATGTCGCGTTCTTTGTTGAACAGGTCGCTTAACGGACGTCCCACCATCATGCGCACCAGTTCGGACGCGTTGAGTTTGTCGCGGGTGAGGCTGCCGACGTACTGTCCGTCGCGCAGGACGCTGACGCGATCGGACAGCTCATACACCTCCGCCATGCGGTGGCTGATATAGATAACCGCCATCCCTTCATCGCGAAGGCGCATGATCAGCTCAAACAGACGGTGGGTTTCACGAGATGAGAGGGCGGCGGTAGGTTCATCCATCACCAGGATACGGCTGTTGCGATGCAGGGCGCGGGCGATCTCCACCTGCTGCTGTTCGGCGATGGTCAGCCGCATTACCCGATCGCTGGCTTTAAACTGCGCGCCGAGCCGGTCGATGACCTTTTGCGCCTGCAACACCATCTCTTTACGCTGCACGATGCCGCCGCGCGACAGTTCGCTGCCGAGGAAAATATTTTCGGCGACGGTAAGGTTAGGCGCAAGCTGCATCTCCTGATAAATCAGAGTAATGCCTGCGCTCAGGGCATCTTTCGGCCCACGAATATGAAAGGGCTGACCGTCGATCAGAATCTCGCCGCTGGTGGCGGTATATGCACCGGCGAGAATTTTCATCAGGGTGCTTTTACCGGCGCCGTTTTCGCCCATCAGCGCGTGGATTTCACCGGGGTATACTGTCAGATCGACCCCTTTCAGCGCGTAAAATTTGCCAAACGCTTTGGCAATATTGCGCATCTCCAGAACCGGTGTCCTGCTCATGGCGGATCTCCTGCGGGGTTAGCGATATCAGCACTCCATCACAGGAAAGTAAATGCAAAATGTCAGAAGCCGTTCATATTTGTCATATTGCGATTTTTCTTCATGGAGCGTGATATGCCGCAGCACAGACGTCACTTTTTCGCCAGTGCGCGCGGGCGACTGCTGTTTTTTAATCTGCTGGTAGTGGCGGTGACGCTGATGGTGAGCGGCGTGGCGGTGCTGGGTTTTCAGCATGCGAGTCAAATACAGGAGCAGGTGCAGCAGCAAACCGTCGATGACATGACCGGCAGTATGAACCTGGCGCGCGATACGGCGAACGTGGCGACGGCAGCGGTGCGGCTGTCGCAGGTGGTCGGCGCGCTGGAGTACAAGGGCGAAGCGGAGCGGTTGCAAGAGACTCAGCGGGCGCTCAGGCATTCACTCGAACAGCTGGCGACCGCCCCGCTGGCGCAGCAGGAACCGGGGCTGGTGGCCCGCATTATTCAACGCAGCAACGAGTTGCAGACCAGCGTGGCGGGCATGTTGCAGCGCGGGCAGCGGCGGCATCTGGAACGTAATACGCTGCTGAGTTCGCTGTATCAGAATCAGAGTTACCTGCGTCATCTGCAACAGCTTGATGCGGCGCAGGATGCGGCGTTGTTCAGTCAAATGGATCGCCTGATTCGCGCCGCCATCGAAACGCCGACGCCGCGCGCCGTCATTAAACAGCTGGATGGCGTGATGCGCGCTCTGCCTGAGCAACATGCCGATCCGCTGGTGAACGTGATTCTGTCTGACTTTAACCAGGAGTTACGCAAACTTGAACCGCTCTCGGCGGCGCTGGAGCAAAGCGACCTGGCCATCAGCTGGTACATGTTCCACATCAAAGCGCTGGTGGCGATTTTAAACAGCGACATCAATCAGTATGCGGCGCAGGTGGCGATCATCTCAGAACAGCGGGTGGCGCAAAGCCATCAGGAATTGCGCTCCGGCGCGTTGTTTATCATGACCTTCGCCCTGCTGGCGGTGGTGATTACCGGTTTTGCCGGGTGGTATATCTACCGCAACCTCGGTTCTAACCTGACGGCGATTTCGCGCGCCATGACCCGGCTGGCGCACGGCGAATCGGATGTCAGCGTCCCCGCCTTGCAGCGGCGGGACGAGCTGGGGGAACTGGCGCGCGCGTTTAACGTTTTTGCCCGCAATACGGCGTCGCTGGAGCGCACCTCCCGCCTGCTGAAAGAAAAGACCTCCCAGATGGAGATCGACCGAACGGAGCGTCAGGGGCTGGAAGAGGCGCTGCTGCACAGCCAGAAACTGAAAGCGGTAGGGCAACTGACGGGCGGGCTGGCGCATGATTTTAACAACCTGCTGGCGGTGATTATCGGCAGTCTGGAGCTGGTCAGCCCCGACTCGCCGGATGCGCCGCGCATTACCCGCGCGCTGAAGGCCGCCGAGCGCGGGGCGCTGCTGACGCAACGCCTGCTGGCGTTCTCCCGTAAACAGTCGCTGCACCCGCACTCGGTGGAACTGAAAACGCTGCTGGAAAACCTGAGCGAACTGATGCGTCACTCGCTACCGGCCACGCTGACGCTGGAGATAGAAGCCCAGTCGCCCGCTTGGGCCGCATGGATAGACGTCAGTCAACTGGAGAACGCGATCATCAACCTGGTGATGAACGCCCGCGATGCGATGGAAGGGCAGACAGGGACAATCAAAATCCGCACCTGGAACCAGCGGGTTACGCGCAGTGACGGACGTCGTCAGGATATGGTGGCGCTGGAGGTGATCGATCACGGTTGCGGTATGTCGCAGGAGGTGAAAGCGCAGGTGTTCGAGCCGTTCTTCACCACCAAACAGACCGGCAGCGGCAGCGGGCTTGGGTTATCGATGGTTTACGGCTTTGTGCGCCAGTCGGGCGGTCGTGTCGAAATTGAGAGCGCGCCGGGGCAGGGGACGACGGTCAGATTGCAGCTTCCCCGCGCCATCGCGCCTGCGGTGGCAAACCTGGAGCCGGTCGCGGTGCAAAGTACCGCCAGCGTCGAGAAACTGGTGCTGGTACTGGAAGATGAGGCGGATGTTCGTCAGACGTTGTGCGAGCAACTGCATCTGCTGGGGTATCTGACGCTGGAGGCCGCCAACGGCGAGCAGGCGATGCAGATGCTGGCGTCATCCGGCGAGATTGATGTTCTTATCAGCGACTTAATGCTGCCAGGCAGCCTGAGCGGCGTGGAGGTGATCAACCATGCCCGCAAGCATTATCCCCGCCTGACGCTGCTGCTTATCAGCGGGCAGGATTTACGCCCGGCGCATAACCCCGCGCTGCCGGATGTGGCGCTGCTGCGTAAACCATTTACCCGGGCGCAGCTCGCGCAGGCGCTGCGGGCGGCGCATGTGCAGGCCTGATAAGCGTCGCGATATCACCGCGATGACAGAAAACGGCAGCGCGCCAGCGTTGCCGCGCCCTGCGCGCCGTTAAACGCGGAAGACGAGGCGGCAATAAAACGTACGGCCTGATACGGCAACGGTCGGCGCAGGTATTTTTGGATCAGGGTAATTAATTGTTCGCGCGGGAAAGCCTGCATATCCATCACGCCGCCGCCCAAAATCACCGCATCGGGATCGAACAGATTTATGCTGGTGGCAATCGCGCGGGCGGCGCTTTCCAGTAGCGCCTGGACGAATGGCACCTCGCCGGCGTGGACAAACAGTGCGTCCAGCGCGAAATCCCGTGGCTGTTGTTCGTACCAGCGTTTCAGCGCCAGCCCGGAACAGACCGTTTCGAGGCAACCTGGATTGCCGCAGGCGCAGGTCTGCGTCATGTCGCCCTGGGGAATGTGCCCCAGTTCGCCCGCCACGCCATGCGCTCCGGTCCAGGGCGCGCCGTTCATCCACACCGCGAAGCCCATTCCCGTGCCGAGGTAGGCGGCCAGCACCTGCTGCTGTGTGAGATGATTTTCCACGACGTCATACGACAGCTGTAAGTTAACGTCGCGGGAAAACGCGACCGGGCAGCCCAGCGCATCCTCCAGTTTTCCCGCGAGGTCATGCACTTCTTCAGGTTGCAGCGGCAAATTGGGTGTCGAAATGATGGTGCGGTTGTCTTTGCCGACCAGCGCCGGAAATCCCATCACCAGACCACGGCAGCGCGCCTCGTAGCGTGCGATCTGTTCGCTAATCATCTGCGCAATACCGGCCACCACGCCGGGCGCAATCACCTCCGCCGTACGCTGTTTCTCACAGTGCAGAGTCTCACCGCTTGCCGTTTGCAGGCAAAAACGGATATGGGTTGCCCCCATATCCACACCCGCCACAACGCTATGCTGTTTTTGCATGAGGCAGTACCTCGTTTTTCGCCGTCAGGATCTGCGCCGTCATCACTTGCCATGCGTCGTCGATATTCTCCGCGTGGTTAAACAGCCCGGAGGTGCCGACGATAAAGACATCCGCACCTGCCGCCATTAATTTTTCGTAGGTGGCCTGATTGCAGGAGCCATCCACTTCAATTTCGTAATGCAGCCCTTCACGCTCGCGCCAGGCTTTCAGCTCGGCGATTTTATCCAGCATTTCCGGGATGAACGGTTGCCCGGCAAAGCCGGGATCGACGGTCATCACCGTCACTTTATCAGCCTTATGGATATAGTATTTCATCGCCTCAACCGGTGTTTCCGGGTTGAGAATGAGGCCCACTTTCATACCGTGGCGGCGGATTTCGTCAATCAGACGGAATGCCTGACCGTTGATGGTTTCCGGGTGCAGCGTGATGAAATCCGCACCGGCGCGCGCCAGTTGACCAATATAATCCTGCGGACGCGTCACCATCAGATGACAATCAAGAGGTTTGCTCGCCAGTTTCTTGACCTGGCTGACGAAGAAGGGGGACAGCGTCAGATTCGGCACAAAGTGGCCATCCATAATATCAATATGAAAATAGTCTGCATGGCTGTCGATAAATTCGATCTGTTCTTTAAACTTCAGCAGATCCATACACATTAAAGAGGGAGAGATTTTCATGATCCATTCCTTACTTACTGATAAGACGGTCAAGGGCGACAGCCGCGATAATTAATCCGCCCATCACCACCAGCTGGTAATAGGTTTGTACCTGCAAAATATTCAGACCGTTGTTGATGGTGCCGATGATTAAGCCGCCAATTACCACCGAGAAGATGCGTCCCTTGCCGCCGAAGAAGCTGGTGCCGCCAATGATGGCGCTGGCGATGGCGTAGGTTTCAAAACCCATTCCGGCTAAGGGTTCTGCGGCGCCGAGTCGCGCAGTAGAAACCACGCCAGCCAGTCCCGCGCAAATGCCGGAGATGATAAACACCACCAGGATGTGAAACTTCACGTCAATCCCGGAATAGAACGCCGAGTTTTTGTTGCCGCCGAGCGCGTAGATGTTGCGCCCAAGCCGCATGCGGGTAGTGAGGAACCAGAGGATCACCGCGACAATCAGCGAGAAGATGACCGGTACGGGAACACCTAACACGCTGGCGGCGAAGAAGTTCACGAAGTCGAATGAGAAGCCGTATACCGAGTTGGCGTCGGAAATCACCAGCGTGATACCACGGAAAATCGCGTTAGTGCCAAGGGTGATAATGAACGGATGCAGGCCAGTCCAGTTCACCAGGCAGCCGTTAATCGCCCCCAGCGCACCGCCGACCAGCACGCCGCCAATCAGCGCCGCAAAGAACGGATCGACGCCTGCCAGCATCAGTTTGGCCGTCACCATCCCGGACAACGCCAGAATCGCCCCGACGGAGAGGTCGATACCGGCGACCAGGATGGCAAAAAATTCACCCATGCCGATCAGCACCGTTACCGAACTCTGGACAAAAATCTGGGTGATGTTGTTGGTGGTCAGAAAATATTCTGACGACAGCGAACCGAAGATGGCGACGATAATCGCCAGGATGAAGAAGGTGCCGTATTTATCCCAGAACAGCGCAAAGTTGAACGGTTTCTTCCCGTTCACGTCACCTTTTACTCTTGTGGTAATGCCCATGCCATAATCTCCTCTTCGCTCATGTCATCGCGATTGGTCAGGATTTGCGTCAGTCGTCCTTCGCAGAACACGGCGATGCGGTCGCAGACGGCGATAATTTCAGGAAGTTCAGATGACACCATCAGGATGACTTTTCCGTCGTCCGCCAACTGGCGCATCACTTTATAAATTTCGGCTTTCGCACCGACGTCGATACCACGGGTCGGCTCGTCGAAAATGATCACCTCCGGGTTACAGCACAACCATTTGGAAATCAGCACTTTCTGTTGGTTTCCGCCGGAGAGTTCGGTGATGTTCTGGTTAACGGAATGACACTTCAGCGCCAGCAGTTCGCGCTGCGCTTCGGCGGTACGCTGCTCGTCGCCTTCGTGGAACAGGCCCATCGCCCCCTTAAAGCCGCCGCTTTTCAGGCTGCGGCCGATCGCCATGTTCTGGGCGATAGAGAAATTGGGGAAGAAGCCGTTATCCCGGCGGCTTTCGGTGATGTAAGCCATCCCTTTTTTCACCGCATCCAGGGGGGAGCGCGGGGAGATGGTTTTCCCGTTCAGACGGATCTCGCCGCTTGCGCGTTTATCGACGCCGAACAGGCAATCCATCAGCTCGGTGCGCCCGGAGCCGACCAGTCCGGCGAAGCCTAAAATTTCGCCCCGGCTGACGCTAAAGGAGATATCGCGAACCTTTTTCTTGTCGCGGCTGGTGACGTTTTTCACCGCGAATACCGTATCGCGCTCGATGTTGCCGGTGCTCTCTTTCATGGCGTTAAAGCGGTTTTGCAGTTCGCGGCCAACCATCAGGCGGACGATATCGTCGTTGCTGACGTCGCTCACCATCCCGCTGCAAACGCTGCTGCCGTCTTTCATCACCGTATAGCGGTCGCAGATGCGGCGAATTTCCGCCAGCTTATGCGAGATGTAGACGATGGCGGTGCCCTCTTTGCGTAGCTGGTTCATGATCAGAAACAGGTAGTCCACCTCTTTATTGGTGAGCGAGGAGGTGGGTTCGTCCATGATGATCACTTTGGCGTTGAGCATCAGCGTCTTGGCGATTTCCAGCATTTGCTTATGGCTGATGGATAAATTCGCCACCTTTTCGTCTAAATCGACTTTTAAACCGACGCGCAGCAACATCATGGCGGCCCGTACGCGCATCTCTTTCCAGTCAATCATATTGACGCCACAGACTTTTTTCGTCAGATGACGACCAATATATAAATTCTCCAGCACGGTTAATTCATCAATCACGCTGAGTTCCTGATAAATAATGCCAATGCCGAGTTGTGCCGCTAATTTGTGATCCAGCTTGTCGTAATTAACGTTATTAATCGTAATGGTGCCTTTGGTCGGTTCATGTATTCCCGACAGAACCTTCATCAACGTTGATTTACCGGCGCCATTTTCTCCTAATAATGCGTGTATTTCATAAGGATAAACCGTTAAATCAACCGATTTTAATGCGTGAACCGGACCAAAGGATTTGCCGATCCCCGCCATCGAGATATATGGCGTGACCATAATTAACCTCTTTTACACTTCATCCTTCAAGCTGCCTCTTTGTTGGCTACCTTCGCTCACCCCAGTCACTTACTTATGTAAGCTCCTGGGGATTTACTCAGTTGCCGCCTCGATGCATCTCGAATGATTTTGTGTAAGAAAAATATTGACTAAATCAGTGCCATTGCCTGATGGCGCTACGCTTATCAGGCCTACGTTCGCGTCGCCATCCGGCAGATTTACGGACTTACTTTGCGACCAGGATGGAATCGACCAGCTTAAATTCCGGCGCTTTATCCAGCGGGATCACGTTACCTGATTTCGCGGCATCAACCATCAGCCTGAGCCCTGTCGCGCCGATATCCGCAGGGTTCTGAGCGATTGTCGCCGTCATCTGTCCGGCCTCCACCATTTTGCGGGCTTCCGGGATACCGTCTGTACCCACTACCAGCACTTTTCCGCTTTTCCCGGCGTTAGCCACGGCCTGGGCGACGCCCATCGCCATGGTGTCGTTAGCGCAATAAATCGCTTTGATATTCGGGTTGCGTTGCAGCACGTTGGTGGCAACGTCTAACGCTTTGATTCGGTCCCAGTCTGCGGGTTGGCTGGCGACCAGCTTGATTTGGCTTGCCTTTTTGAAAGCCTCGGTTGCGCCATTGCGGCGCGCCTCGCCGGAGGCGTTACCGGCTTTACCTTCAATAATGGCGACTTCACCGCCCTCGGCGCCCAGTTTCTCAATAATGAACTCCGCGCCTTTGGCGCCCACGGCGACGTTATCGGTGGTGACAAACCCTTCGACGTTACCGCCCGCTTTTTTCAGGTTATCCATATCGATTTTTTCATCGAGATTGACCAGATAAATCCCTTTCTTCCACGCGCGGGCGACGGGCATCACCAGGTTTACTGAGGATAATGGCGCAAAGGCGATACCTTTGTAATTTTTATTGCTGAGATCTTCGAATAGCTGCAACTGAGACTGAAAGTCGCCTTCCGAAGGCGAGGCAAAAATATCGACGCTGACACCCAGCGTTTTTGCTTCATCTTCAATACCTTTTTTCATATCCACCCAGAATGGATTGGATAATGTTTTTAATACTACGGCATATTCGGCGGCGGCAAATGCGCTGGTGGACAACATTAAGCCCATAGCCGCACCGCTGAAATATTTCAGATATTTATTCATAGCAGTATTCTCAGTGTAGGGTGTTGCTCCCGAAAATGAGAGCAACGAGCATTTTATTTCAGCGCGCCTGGTGAAAAGAAATCAACAATTGCGCCAGTTTTTTGCATATTAATGGTTGCCTGTTCGATATTCAGTTGGGCGACGGAAACAAAAAATGCATCCAGTAGAGTGAGTTGTAATATGCGTGCGGAAGCATTACGCCCTAATAACGGTGTTTCTGGTGCTGGCGAACAAATAATATAGTCAGCCAATTTGGCGATAGGTGAATGGTAGCTGTGGGTGATACAGATAATTTTGGCACCATTCTTTTTCGCCAGTTCAACCGCGGCTTTTACATCACTGGTGCGCCCGGAATGGGTCACTACCAACACGACATCGCCTTCTTTTAATAGCGATGCGGACATCATCATGATGTGCGCGTCCGGGTAAGTCTGGCAGCGCACGCCGATGCGTAAGAACTTATGCTGTACGTCCGCGCAGATGGCATTCGACCCGCCAGCGCCATACAAATCACGCTGCTTCGCCTGATAAAAGAAGCGTGCGGCGCGATGAATCTCATCCACGTTGACGATTGACTGACCTTCCATAATGGTGCGTAAGGTAATGTTGAATACCTTATTCACCACATCCTGCGGCGCTTCATCAAAGGCCAGTTCGGCAGGCAATACCTGCTCAGACTGAGAAAAATAGTCTTCCAGCGCGCTGCGTAAGTTGCGAAACCCGCTGAATCCCAGCAGTTTCGATACCTTAACAATCATGGCTTCAGATACCGCCAGCGCCTCTGCGACATCTTTAATGGCTGGCGCGCTACTGAGATTACCCGGCTTGAGTAACCACTCGACGATACGGCTCTCGTTCTCCGTCATGCCTTCCTGCTTCATGCGCAGGTAAGGCGCAAGCCCGATGCCGTTTGGAAGCCCTGAATCAAATTCTGACTGACTCATTACGTTCTCTTGTCCTTGAAATGAAGACGCCACTATATCACCACAGCAGGAACAGAAAAGATGCTGACTACTTCACAAAATAGTTAAATTTATAAAGTTTGTCATTTTGTGAATTTAATAACGTTGATAAAAATACGGAATGAAAATAAGTCAATATAAAACAATGAATTATAGTTTTGACTTGTTCAGGCGCAGCCTGTGTAAGCATCAAGGTCGGGTATTTGTCGCTCTTGCTTTGCCGAACGGAGGTGTGTAGAACAGGCCCATACAGCGTCTTTCTGTCGATTTATTGTTCTTTTAAATTCATTTAAATCACAAATATTTTTTATTCGTAAAGTTTGACCGGGGCGAGAATGAGTATGAAAAAGATAGCATTTGGCTGTGATCACGTTGGTTTTATCCTGAAACAGGATATTTTGACGCACTTAACCCAGCGCGGTATTACGGTGATTGATAAGGGAACCTGGTCGCCGGAGCGCACGGATTACCCGCATTATGCCAGCGAGGTGGCACAAGCCGTTGTCTCTGGCGAGGTTGATGGCGGTATTCTGGTGTGTGGCACCGGTGTGGGGATTTCGATAACGGCAAACAAGTTTGCCGGAGTCCGCGCCGTCGTTTGCAGCGAACCCTATTCGGCACAGCTTTCGCGCCAGCATAATGATACCAACGTGCTGGCTTTTGGCTCGCGGGTTGTTGGGCTGGAGCTGGCAAAAATGATCGTGGATGCCTGGCTGGATGCGGGGTTTGAAGGGGGGCGCCATCAAAAGCGCGTGGAGGCGATTATGGCGATAGAACAGCAGGGCAAATGAGATTCCTCCGCTACACGTCGAACAGGCCATTCGCTACCGTGAGGGGAAGATCTCTGCGAGGCTGGTTTTATGAAACGCTATTCTACGCTCATTGCTCTGGGCCTGTTGTCGCTGACGACGCTTCCTGCGCATGCCGATATTGTTGATGACACCATCGGTAATATTCAGCAGGCGATCAATGACGCGTATAAATCTGACAACGGGCGGGATTATGAGGATGACCGCCGTGATGAAGAATGGCAGCGCCAGATGAGCGACGATCGCCGCAGACAATATGACGACAGACGCCGTCAGTTTGAAGATCGGCGTCGCCAGTTGGACGATCGCCAACGCCAGCTCGATCAAGAACGTCGTCAACTGGAAGATGAAGAGCGCAGAATGGAAGACGAGTACGATCGTTAACCGCGCGACAATCGTAGGCCGGATAAGGCGCAATGCGCCGCCATCCGGCGTAAGGCTACTCCAGCACAATCTCCATCCCGTCATATCCGGCTTCAATGCCGCCCGGCAGGGGGTTATCCATCAGCCATACGTCGAACGAGTGGCTGATGTGGGTGAGAATGACCCGTGGGCAGTGAATCACCTCATTGAGTGCGATAACCGTGTTTACATCGCAGTGATTACGCGGCGCTTCCGCGCGTGGCGCGTGACTACAGTCGATGACGATCGTCTGCGGCTGGTTATTCAGCAGAAATTTTACTGTCTTGTCCGGCAGCGCTGCGGTGTCCGACAGCCACGCGACGCGGCTGTGCGCAGATTCCAGCAGATAGCCAAACGTCAGTTTTGAATGGTTAAGCGGCAGCGGCGTTACCTGTAATCCCTGGAGATCGAAGACCACAAACGGTTCGACGGTGTGGCTGAAATCAAGGATGCCAGGGTGTTTAAACAGATCGTCGCAGCCCTGTTCATCCGGCGGGCCATAAACCGGAATCGCGGCGCCCACGCCCCAGCGCAGGGGGAACAGCCCCTGAACATGATCCATATGGTAATGCGTGAGCAGAAACTGCTGAAAAGATCCGGCGGGCCAGCGATCGGTAAGATCGTGCAGGCCCGCATCAAGCAGCGTTACCGCGTCATTGAATTTGACGACGCCGCTACAGGGGCGGCGGCGATACTGCTCCTGTAAGCGTGCCCGACGGCAGGCGAGACAATCGCAGCCGTATGCTGGCACGCCCTGTGCGCCGCCGGTACCTGTTAGCGTAATCGTCAGGCTCATTAGTCACCTCAAAGCGCTTTGGTAAAACGAAAATGACTTTGCGCATACCCTTCACGCAGATAAAACCGGTGCGCATCATGGCGTTTCACGCTGGTGGAAAGCTCCGTCATCTCCGCGCCGGCCTGGCGGGCCTCTTCTTCCGCCCATGCCAGCAGCTGGCTGCCGACTTTCAGACCTCGCGCCTGCGGCATCACCACCAGTTCCTGGATCTCCCCGATCCAGTTAGCGTGATGCAGGTGGTACTGCATATGCAGGCCGATCATCCCGACAACCTGCCCGTCGCGCAGCGCCAGCTGGTAGCGTATCGTGCGATCCTGCAAATTTGAGGCAAACCCAGCGCGAAAGGCCTGGCGATCGAACTCCGCTTGTTTCAGTTCGCAGATCAGTTGATACACCGCGTCGGTATCGTCCGGCGTGGCCCGGCGTAGTTCACAGACAGGCATGGCTTTTCTCCTGGCGGCCCATTAACGTTAATAAGGTATCGACTGACTGTAGCAAACTTCCGTCATTATTGAGGATATGACAGTTAAAAGGGGCGTAACGGGCCGCGCGCGCCAGGCGAGCGGCAATCTCGGTTTCGCTTTCACGCCCGCGCGCCTGTAGACGCTGGCGCAAAATATCGGGAGAGACCTGCAAACAGATGGGCAGCAGCGCTTTGCCGTAGCGGGCCTGCGCCTGCGGCAGATGGGCGCGTGAGCCGTTAACCACCACGTCAAAACCGGCGTGCAGCCACAGATCGATCTCCACGCCAACGCCGTAGTACAGGCCATTAGCGTGCCAGCTCAGCGCCAGTAAATTTTGCCCTGCCCGAGTGAAAAACTCCTGCTCGCTCAGCGCAATATGGTTCTCGTTGCCCGCGTTAGCCGCACGCGTGATATAGCGGTGCGCAACCAGCAACTGCGTATGTTCCCGCTGGCGGAGCGCCGCCAGCAAACTGTCCTTACCGGAGCCGGACGGCCCCATCAGCCAGATCAGTTTTCCCATAGTCAGAACACCCTTTTACCCTGACGCCAGACGTGGTCGATATGAATGTGATCGCCTTTACGGTGCGCCAGCACCAGATCGGCGCGCCTGCCTTCGGCGATGATGCCGCGATCGTCGAGATTCAGCGCGCGCGCCGGGTTGCGTGTCACCAGGCGCATTGCCTGCGGCAGCGTAAATGTGTTGGCCTCGTCGTCCGCCACGCGGAATGCCGCGTCGAGCAGGCTGGCGGGGTAATAGTCGGAGGAGAGGATATCCAGCAACCCCAGTTCTGCCAGCTTATGCGCCGCCACGTTGCCGGAGTGCGAACCGCCGCGCACGATGTTGGGCGCGCCCATCAGTACGTTCATCCCATGCTTGCGTGACGCCTCTGCCGCCTCGAACGTGGTGGGAAATTCGGCGATCACGCTGCCAAGCTGATGCGATTCCAGCACATGATCGGGCGTTGCGTCATCGTGGCTCGCCAGCGCGAGATGACGTTCGCGGCACATCTGCGCGATGGCGGCGCGGTTCGGCTGCGACCAGCGCGCCGCAAGCTGAAGCTGTTCCTCTTCGTAGTGGGCCATCTGCTCATCATTGAGTGAATATTTGCCCTGATAGTATTCACGGTACTTCTCGCGGTTAGCGAACTGGCGCTGACCCGGCGAGTGATCCATCAGCGAGACCAGCGTTACCGGCTCGCGATCCACCAGCTTTTCGAACAGCGGCAGGGTGGTGTGATGGGGTAATTCACAGCGCAGATGCAGACGGTGTTCGGCGCGGTTAACGCCGCGTTTTTGCGTCTCTTCGACGGCATTGATCATCTTTTCCAGATTTTCCAGGCGATCGCCGCCGTCGCGGACATCGCCAATCGCAACGGCATCCAGCACGGTGGTGATACCGCTGGCGACCATCAGCGCGTCGTGGCTGCTCATGGCGGAATGGGCGGGCCAGTCCACCTTCGGGCGTGGGGTGAAGAATTTGTCGAGATTATCGGTATGCAGCTCAATTAAACCCGGCAGCAGCCAGCCGCCTTCGCCATCCAGCGCCTCGGGGTGACGGCTCTGACTTTCCGCAAAGGCGCGGATAATCCCATCCTGCATTTCCAGCGATCCCTGCACCACTTCGTCTTCCAGCACCAGCTTTACGTTGTTGATAATCATGATGTGGTTCCCATCAGATGCAAACGATCCGCTACGCGATCGCGTACGGTTTGATCGTGAAAAATGCCGACAATCGCCGCGCCGCGCGCTTTGGCTTCTTCAATCAGCGCGACCACGGCGGCGCTGTTTTTGGCGTCCAGTGAGGCGGTGGGTTCATCAAGCAGCAGGATCGGGTAATCGACGATAAACCCGCGCGCGATATTCACGCGCTGCTGCTCGCCGCCGGAAAAGGTGGAGGGCGCGAGATGCCATAGCCGTTCCGGGACGTTCAGGCGCGTCAACAGGTTCGCGGCTTTCGCGGCGCACGTTTCGCGGGCGACGCCCAGATCCAGCAGCGGCTGCATCACCACATCCAGCGCGGAGATCCGGGGGATCACGCGCAGAAACTGGCTTACCCAGCCGATCGTCGAGCGACGCACTTCCAGCACCTTGCGCGCCGGGGCCTGCACCAGATCGATCCACTCATCGCTATGACGAATGTGGATGTGCCCTTCGTCCGGCAGATAGTTGGCATATAGCGAGCGCAACAGCGTCGATTTACCGCTCCCGGAGTGGCCGTGCAGCACCACGCATTCACCGTTCTGTACCTCCAGAGAGGCGTTTTGCAGCACCGGCAGGCGCACGCCATTTTGCTGGTGCAGCACAAAGGTTTTACTGACGTTTTCTACGCGAATCATTTTGGCCTCTTAATTCTGATTGCCGGATGGCGGCTTCGCCTTATCCGGCCTACAGGTGCGCTTTTTGTAGGCCGGGTAAGCAAAGCGCCACCCGGCAAAACAAAAAATCAGTTCTGCAATACCGACGACACCAGCAACTGGGTATAAGGGTGGTGTGGATCGTCGAGCACGCGGTCGGTTAATCCACTTTCCACCACCTGACCCTGCTTCATCACCAGCAGACGGTCTGCTAACAGGCGCGCCACGCCCAAATCGTGGGTGACAATCACCACTGCCAGATCCAGTTCCACCACCAGGCCGCGCAGCAGGTCCAGCAGCTTTGCCTGTACGGAAACGTCCAGCCCGCCGGTAGGTTCGTCCATAAACACCAGCTTCGGGTGAGTGACCAGGTTGCGGGCGATCTGCAAACGCTGCTGCATCCCGCCGGAAAAGGTGGTCGGCAGGTCGTCGATGCGCGAGGCCGGAATTTCTACTTCCTCCAGCCAGCGCTTCGCCGTGGCGCGAATTTCACCATAGTGACGCGCGCCGGTGGCCATCAGGCGTTCGCCGATATTGCCGCCCGCCGAGACCTGGCGGCGCAGTCCGTCCATCGGATGCTGATGCACCACGCCCCATTCCGTGCGCAGCAGGCGGCGGCGGTCGGCTTCGCTCATGCCGTACAGTGAACGGTTCTGGTACAAAATGTCGCCGGACTGCGGCGTCAGGCGTGAGGAGATCGATTTCAGCAGGGTGGTTTTGCCGGAACCGGACTCCCCGACAATGCCCAGCACTTCACCAGGCCACAGGTCAAAAGAAACATCGCTGAAGCCTTTGCC
Organism: Citrobacter sp. CK180; assembly: GCF_030333655.1. Taxonomy (NCBI): domain Bacteria; kingdom Pseudomonadati; phylum Pseudomonadota; class Gammaproteobacteria; order Enterobacterales; family Enterobacteriaceae; genus Citrobacter; species Citrobacter sp. CK180. The sequence continues at coordinate 117,833 of NZ_JAOWFM010000051.1, forward strand.
CGGCGCGTAGAGATGGGTCAGGTTATTGACTGAAAGCAGCGGTTGCGTCATTTGCTGAGTGCCTCGCTCTGTTGGCGGCAATAATCGGTGTCGGAGCAGACAAACATCCGTTTGCCGGTGTCATCCAGCACCACTTCGTCGAGATAGCTGTGCGTTGAACCGCAGATGACGCAGGGCTCATCCCAGGTTTGTACGGTGAACGGGTGATCGTCGAAATCGAGGCTTTCCACGCGGGTCCAGGGCGGCACGGCATAGATACGTTTTTCGCGCCCCGCGCCGAACAGTTGCAGCGCGGGCATCATATTCATCTTCGGGTTGTCGAATTTCGGGATCGGCGACGGGTCCATGACGTAGCGGTCATTGACCTTCACCGGGTAGGCGTAGGTGGTGGCGATATGGCCGAAGCGGGCGATATCTTCGTACAGCTTCACCTGCATGACGCCGTACTCTTCCAGCGCGTGCATGGTGCGGGTTTCGGTTTCGCGCGGTTCGATAAAACGCAGCGGTTCAGGGATCGGCACCTGGAAGATAATGATCTGATCTTCGGTCAGCGGCGTTTCCGGGATCCGATGACGGGTCTGGATCAGCGTCGCGTCTTCGGTGCGTTCGGTGGTGTTCACGCCGGTTACGCGCTTAAAGAAGTTGCGGATCGACACGGCGTTGGTGGTGTCATCCGCCCCCTGGTCGATCACTTTCAGAATGTCTGGCTCGCCAATCACGCTGGCGGTAAGCTGAATGCCGCCCGTTCCCCAGCCGTAGGGCATCGGCATTTCACGCCCGCCGAACGGCACCTGATAACCGGGGATCGCCACCGCTTTTAAAATAGCGCGGCGGATCATGCGTTTGGTTTGCTCGTCGAGATAAGCAAAGTTGTAGCCGGAGAGGTTAGTCGTCACGGGCGGCCTCCTGTTGCAGGCGTTTGAGCAGTTCCAGTTCAGCCTGGAAATCGACGTAGTGGGGGAGTTTGAGGTGCGAAACAAAACCCGCCGCCTCGACGTTATCCGCATGCGCCAGCACGAACTCTTCGTCCTGCGCCGGTCCCGTGACCGTTTCATCGTATTCGGGTGCCTGTAGGGCTCTTTCCACCAGCGCCATCGCCATTGCTTTACGTTCGCTCATGCCGAACACCAGTCCGTAGCCGCGGGTAAAGTGCGGCGCGTCGTTTTCCGGTGCGACAAAACCGTTGACCATTTCGCATTCCGTCATCAGCAATTCGCCGACGTTCACGGCAAATCCCAGCTCTTCCGGCACCGTTTCCAGCCCGACGTAGCCGCTGCGGATCTCACCGGCAAACGGGTGGTTGCGCCCGTAGCCGCGTTGCGTGGAATACGCCAGCGCCAGCAGATACCCTTCGTCGCCGCGCATCAGCTGTTGCAGGCGTGAGGAGCGCGAACAAGGGTAAACTGGCGGCGTGCGGGTGATGTCATCCGGCACGGCGCCGCTGTCTTCTTCACGCTTTGCCAGCCCCTGGTTCGCCAGCAGAGAAAAAACGTGCGGCGCGGCGTCCTGCATGGCGTCAGCGGTACGCAGCGGCGGCGTTTCGCCGTTCGCCAGCAGGGTAAAATCGAGCAGGCGATGGGTGTAATCGTAGGTCGGCCCCAGCAGCTGCCCGCCGGGAATATCCTTGTAGACGGCGGAGATACGGCGCTCTAAACGCATCTCTGCGGTGTTCAGCGGCTCACTGACCGCCAGCTTTGCCAGCGTGGTGCGGTATGCGCGCAGCAGGAAAATGGCTTCGATGTTATCGCCGCTGGCCTGTTTTAAGGCGAGCGCGGCCAGTTCGCGGTCGGCGATGCCCCCTTCGGTCATCACGCGATCCACGGCCAGGTTCAACTGTTGCTCGATTTGCGCCACGCTCAGCTCGGCGAGGGTGTCGTCGCCCCGGCGTCGGTTTTCCTGCAACGCGTGGGCGTTGGCTATCGCCTTTTCGCCCCCTTTGACGGCTACATACATCAGCACACCTCCACATGGGTGGTTCGCGGAATCGCCAGCAGTCGCTCGCCGCAGGTGAGGATGAGATCGACCCCCAGCGGGAACGGGTGCGGGCGCTCAGTCAGTTCATGGATGAGGCACTCCGGCAGCTGCGGGGCAATCATGCGTTCTTCGGCGATACCCGCCCCGGTCAGGCGCAGCATACGTCCACCGCTCAGGCTGGCGACCTGGACGATCAGGGTGGCGCTGGTTTCCGGCGCGACGGCGCTTCCGGCGGAAAGGGCGTTTAGCTGCTCGCTGCTGATGCGTTCATCGGCGACGGCAAAGGCGGCCTGCTGCGGCTGTTCAACCAGCGGCGCGCTGGTGTGAAAGCGCAGGTTCTGACTGGCAATGTCGTTGTTGATGGACGGCGCGAGCCATACCGGGGTGTCGCCGTCAACCAGAGTGAGCAATACGCTGGTGGTGGCCAGATTCAGCGGCTGCCAGCCGTGCTTCAGTTGATGCAGGGCGACAATCACCCCCGGCTCGCTCATCGCCTTCAGCAGGCGACGAAAACTCTGTTGCGCGTCCTGAACGGGCAGGGTAAAGGCGGTTTGTAGGGTCATGCGTTATCTCCGCGTACCAGCGTAAAGAAGTCGACCCGGCTGGCGTTTACTTCGGCGCGGCGAGCGGTAATGTGTGCGTCGCGTTCCGCCTCCAGCGGGGCAATTAAGGTTTCCATTAAGGTCTGGAAGTGAGTGTGCTCCTGCAACAGCGCGTCGATGACGGCGCACTGCTCGGCGTGGTGTTTGTTGCGCCCCAGCAGGTAGCTGTAGCCCAGCGTGCCGCTCTTAAGACGCACCACCGCACGGGTCAGCGTGGTATCTCCGGCGAAAAAGCGGTTGCCGGTGCCGCCCATGCGGGCCTGAATCTGCATCAGCCCGGTTTCCGGGGCGCGAATCAGTTCGTATTCCGGCGTGAGTTTCAGCGCCTGCATTTTCACGTTAAGCGCGTCGGCGTTGCTGTAAGCCAGCGCGCGCATCCAGCGCTGGCGAGTGGCGGTATCGAAGTGCATTCCGTCAGTGCTCCATAGTGAATTCGATCATGTCGGCGCGGGTCAGGCTGACGGAGTACTCCGTCGCGTTTTCCTCGCCGTCACGGTGGTTCAGCGTGCGCACGCACAGCAGCGGCGCCATGTTGGGAATTTCCAGCACCTTGCTCTCTTTGGCCTGCGCACGGCGGGCGCTGATGCGCGTCTGGGTGCGCTGTAACGCCAGACCGCACTGCTCGCGCAGGTAGTCATGCAGCGAACCGTGGTTAAAGCCCTGCAACAGCGGCCAGAGGGCGAGGTCGGAAAAGTAATGGTCGATCAGGCACAGGGCGATGCCATTTACCCGGCGCAGGGTGCGCAGGTGGATGACGTTATCGCCCTCTTTGACGCTCAGCGCATCGGCGATGTGGCTGGATGCCGGGCGCAGCACCGCCAGCAGTTTTTCGCTGGTGGGATGACTGCCTTGTTCCAGTAGATTCTGGCTAAAGCGCGCCTGGGCATTGAGCGGGTAATCGAACGGGCGCATCAGCACCAGCACGCCGACGCCCTGGCGACGCTGCACCCAACCGCGCTCCACGAGCTGGTCGATGGCGCGGCGCAGCGTGTGGCGGTTCACCTCATAGCGGGCGGCAAGCTGATGTTCCGCCGGAAGGTAATCGCCGCAGCGGTAATGCTGGCGAAGCTCCTGCTCAAGTCTCGCGGCAATCTCCTGATAGCGCGTTGGGTAACTGGTCGGATGTGTAGACAAGTGCATAGCCATCAATGCCTCGCTAATCAGATAAAGTGCTTACGCAAACGCTGGGAGAGGAAATCCAGCAGGCTGACGGTAATGATGATTAACACCATCAGGGCGCAGGTCTGCGGGAACTGAAAGCCGCGAATCGCTTCCCACAGCGTGACGCCGATGCCGCCTGCGCCCACCATGCCGACCACCGTGGCGGAGCGGACGTTGGACTCAAAACGGTACAGCGAGTAGGAGATGAGCAGCGGCATAACCTGCGGCAGCACGCCGTAGAGGATCTCTTCAATTTTGTTGGCGCCGGTGGCGCGAATGCCTTCAACCGGGCCGGGTTCAATGGCTTCCACCGCTTCGGAAAGCAGCTTGGAGAGCACGCCGGTGGTGTGGATAAACAGCGCCATGACCCCGGCAAACGGCCCGAGACCAACGGCGACCACGAACAGCATGGCGAAAACCATTTCGTTAATCGCGCGGCAGGCGTCCATCAGGCGACGCATCGGCTGGTAAATCCACCACGGCACGAGGTTATCGGCGCACATCAGGCCGCAGGGAATTGACAGAATGACCGCCAGCGCAGTGCCCCAGACGGCGATTTGCAGGGTGACGGCCATTTCGCCCAGATAGTGCTGCCACTGGCTGAAGTCCGGCGGGAAGAAGTCGGCGGCGAAGGTCGCCATGTTGCCGGAATCCTGAATTAGCGTGAGTGGGGCCATTTCGGCGCCCTTCCACGAAACGACCAGGACGGCGAGAAGGATGGCCCAGCTCAGGAGCGAGAACCAGCTACGCTTTGGCGGGGCGACGGTGATGCTTTGCATGTTTAGCTCCGTGCGTCGGTTATTGCCGGATGGCAGCGCTTGCGCCTTATCCGGCCTACAGAACATCGTAGGCCCGGTAAGCGAAGCGCCACCGGGCCTCAGGTTTACTGCACCGCTTTGGTGACGCTGGTCATCGCGCCCAGCGCGGCGGTCAGGCGGTCGAGATCGTCCAGCTGCGCTTTAATCGCGGAGGTTTTGCTGGTTTTTTCGCTCTCGTTCAGCCCTTTGTTGTCCTTCACGCCCTGCATTTCTTTAAACAGCGCCAGCTGGCGAATCGGCACCAGTTGCAGGTCGCTGGAGGGGCGGAATGGCGCCCAGCCCAGGCGTTCCAGCACGGTTTTCTCTTCCGCTGTTTTGCCGTAATTCATAAAGAAGTCGTACACCTTGTCCTTGGTGGTTTCGGAGAGATTTTTACGCCAGACGATCGGATCGCCCGGGATCAGCGGCGACTTCCAGACAACCTTCAGTGCTTTCAGCTTGTCTGGCGCGGAGGTTTTCAGTTTGTCGAGGTTTTCGGTGTTATTGGTCGCGACATCCACCTGCTTGTTGGCGACGGCCAGCGCGTTGGTTTCGTGGCTGGCGTTAACGGTGCGTTTGAAGTCGCTGGCGGAGATGCCGTTTTTGGCGAAGACGTAATAACCGGGGACGAGGAAGCCAGAGGTGGAGTTCGGATCGCCATTGCCGAAGGTGAGATCTTTACGTTTGGCGATCAGATCGTCCAGGTTATTGATCGGGCTGTCTTTGTTGACGATCAACACGCTCCAGTAGCCCGGCGATCCATCTGCGGCGACGGTCTGGGCAAATACCTGACCGTTAGCGCGATCCACGGCTTCCATCGCCGAGAGGTTGCCGTACCAGGCGATATCCACTTTGTTGAAGCGCATTCCCTGAATGATGCCCGCATAGTCAGGCGCGAAGAAGGCGTTCACTTTGACGCCCAGTTTCTTTTCCATGTCCTTCAGGAACGGGTCCCACTGCGGCTTCAGGTTTTGCTGTGATTCGGTCGAAATAATGCCAAAGTTCAGTGCTTTTTCCTGTTCTTCCGCATGTGCCGGGCTTAACAAGGTGCTGATGCTGAACATGCTGGTGAACGCCAGCGCGGCAACGGCTTTGTAGCTCATTTCCATTCCTCATTGTGGGGATGTTAAGCAGCCTGCGCGTTCTGTTCGACGCGGTTCATGCTGCGGTAGAGATGGTCAAAACGATCGTTATCAAAGTGCTGGCTGCTGCCGTCATAGAACACATGCCCCTGACGCAGCGCCACAATGCGTTCGCAGTAGCGCAGGGCGTAATCCACCTGATGCAGCGTGACGACCACGGTGATGCCGTCGGTCTGGTTAATGTCGCGCAGGGTGTCCATCACAATGCGCGCCGACTCCGGGTCCAGCGAGGCGATCGGCTCATCGGCGAGGATCACTTTCGCCTGCTGCATCAATGCCCTGGCGATAGCAACGCGCTGCTGCTGTCCGCCGGAAAGCGTCGATACGCGCTGATGCGCGAAGTGCGCCATCCCGACGCGGGTCAGCGCCTGTAACGCGCGCTGCTTCTGCGCCTGGGTGAACCAGCTAAAACAGGTACGCCAGAACGGCGTGCTGCCGAGCGCGCCAATCAGCACGTTCTCCAGTACGGTCAGACGGTTCACGAGGTTGAACTGCTGGAAGATGTAGCCGGTGTGAGCGCGGCTTTTGCGGATGTCCCGCGCCAGTTTGCCCTCACGCTGTACCGTGCGGCCCAGTAGCTCGACATGGCAGCCCGGCGCTTTATCGCCGGTAATCAAACCGCTTAAGTGACGTAAAAGGGTGGATTTGCCGGAACCGGAAGGCCCAAGCAGAGCCACCATCTCACCGGAAGAGATGTTCAGATCAACCGCATGCAGCGCCTGATGCTGATTGAACGTTTTGGAGAGTTTCTCGACGCGAATAACCGTTTGCATGATGCGGCCTCCCTAAAAAAGTGGCCCCATCGTGGCGGATTAATGTGACGTTTTAGTTAAGGGATGGTTACTTGACGATGAAGAATTGAAGGGGCTTCGATGACAGCACGGGAGGGCGCGCCTCCCGTCGGTTTACTCTGTCGGCTGCGGCTGTTTCACCACATTGATCATCCACGGTACGCCATATTGATCGGTCACTTTCCCGAAACCGTGCGCCCAGAAGGTTTCCTGCCAGTCCATTTCGATTTGTCCCTGTGCGGCCAGGTTATCAAACCAGCGTTTCCCTTCGGCGACATCCTGCGTGTCGAGCACCAGCGTAAAGCCGGAGTAACTCGCGTTCCCCGACGCGACGGCGTCGCTCATCATGATGTCGCTGCCTGCAATGCGCACGTTGGCGTGGGCGATGGAGGTATCAGGGAATTGCATGCCTGACGGGCAACCGTCTTCGCTGCCCTGCTCTGGCGGGGGCATTTCACCGAAGGTGATTTTATAGAGGAGTTCCGCGCCTAACGTTTTGTGATAGTACGCGATAGCGTCGGCACAGTGACCGGCAAAAGAGATGTAGGGACTTAACGGCATAATCGTGACCTCAGGTAAGAGAAGCCAGTTAAGTGTAGTTATCGTAGGCCCGGTAAGCGAAGCGCCACCGGGCAATAAATGCCGGATGGCGGCGTAAACGCCTTACCGGGCCTGGAAAAATCAGTTCTTTTTCACGAACTCAGATTTCAGCTTCATCGGGCCAAAGCCATCGATCTTGCAATCAATGTTGTGGTCGCCTTCAACCAGACGGATGTTCTTCACTTTGGTGCCAATTTTCAGCATGGAAGAACTGCCTTTTACTTTCAGATCTTTAACAACGGTCACGCTGTCGCCGTCTGCCAGCAGGTTGCCGTTGGCATCTTTTACGATCAGCTCGTCGCTGTCCTGCGCCGGTTCTGCGTCGTTCCATTCATGGGCGCATTCCGGGCAGATGAACATGCCGTTATCTTCGTAGGTATATTCGGAGTTGCATTGTGGGCAATGGGGTAATGACATGTCGATTTCCTCAAAAAAGTCAGCAGGGGCAAAAGCGCCCAAAAAATGGCAGATTGCCGAAAAAGGCCGCAATTATACACAAAATCCTTAACGTTGTCGGGACTACTCGCAATTTAAGGATACGACAACCTGTGGCTGAAGGTTGCCGCCAGGGAAAGAAAAATGTCATGACTATTTTTTTAAGGGAAATTGCTACGTTTTACTATTTAAGATAAGGTGAGAGGAACGACCAGACGCGTTATAAATCTTTAACCCTCTTACTTTTACACAGTAAGAGAGACAGGTGTGGTTGATAAAAATATCTCTAATATTAACAATAAGTTATTTTAATAAAATTATTTCCACACGTAATTATAAAAGCCGAGAAGCAAACAAATAAAATCATCCGGCTAAATAAAAGTAATAAAGTTTGCGTTAAGGAAAGATTTTCCATGTACACACAGACAATATATGAATTAAGCCAGGAAGCGGAAAGATTGTTGCTGCTTTCTCTGGAACATCTCCGGTTATTGCAACAACTGCCTGTGGCTTCGCTGGATGACGCCGCTCAGGAAGGTGGGGAAGGGAATGAAAATACCCGGCCTCAGCATGTTAGCGGGCGTGACGTGGAGGCTCAGCACGGCACGCTCAATAATGAGCTACGTAAAATAACGCGCCTGGAGATGGTGCTGGCGATTGTCGGGACGATGAAGGCTGGGAAGTCGACGACAATTAACGCCATTGTCGGAACCGAAGTCCTGCCCAACCGTAATCGGCCGATGACGGCGTTACCGACGCTGATTCGCCATACGCCAGGGCAGAAAGAGCCGGTGCTGCATTTTTCTCACGTCGCGCCGATTGATACGCTCATGCAAACGCTGCAACAGCGTATGCAGGCGTGCGATCGCCAGCATCTGACCCAGGTGCTGGAAATCGATAAAGACATGAATGCGCTGCTCCAGCGAATTGAAAAGGGCGTGGCTTTTGAGCGTCATTACCTGGGCGCGCAGCCCATCTTCCACTGTCTGAAAAGCCTGAACGATCTGGTGCGCTTGTCAAAAGCGCTGGGGGTCGATTTTCCTTTTGCGGCGTATGCCGCGATTGAACATATTCCGGTGATTGAGGTGGAGTTTGTGCATCTGGCGGGGCTGGAGAACTATCCGGGGCAACTGACGCTACTGGATACGCCCGGCCCTAATGAAGCCGGGCAACCGCACCTGCAAAAGATGCTTAATGAACAGCTGGCGCGCGCTTCTGCCGTACTGGCGGTGATGGATTACACCCAACTGAAATCCATTTCGGATGAAGAGGTGCGCCAGGCCATTGCGGCGGTGGGGAAATCCGTGCCGCTGTACGCACTGGTGAATAAGTTCGATCAGAAAGACCGCAACAGCGACGATGAAGAACAGGTTCGCGCGCTGATTTCCGGCACGCTGATGAATGGCAGCATTACGCCCGGGCAAATTTTTCCGGTCTCTTCCATGTGGGGATATCTGGCGAACCGCGCGCGTCACGAACTGCGGGTGCACGGGCGGCTGCCGGATCATCAGGAACAGCGCTGGGTGCAGGATTTTGCCGAGGCCGCGCTCGGCAGGCGCTGGCGGAGCGCCGATCTTGATGATATCGAACATATTCGTCATGCCGCCGATCTGCTGTGGGAAGATTCGCTATTTGAACAGCCCGTACAGCGGCTGATTCACGCCGCTTACGCCAACGCCTCACTGTATGCGCTCCGGTCGGCGTCGCATAAATTATTGAATTACGCACAGCGCGCGCGTGAATATCTGGATTTTCGCTATCACGGGCTGACGGTGGCGCATGACGCGTTGCAGGTCAATATTTCCCGCGTCGAAGAAGATATGCGACAGCTTCAGGTGAGCCAGGATCGCGTGAGCGATGAGGTCGGCCATGAAGTTGAACGGATGATGGAGGCGGCGAACACGTTCCTGAGCCAGCAGCAGGCCGATATTTTGCACCGTATCGCGCCGCTTTTTCGCGAAGAGAGCGTGGTGGCGTGGCTGCCGCGCGATCCGCTTTCCCCTGAGCAGGAGGCGGTGGTCGAGGGCGAAACGCTGGTGCTGCATAACGAAAGGCAGGCGCAGGTCGTTTTAAGCAAAATGCGTGCGTCATGCGAAGCGGTATTACTGGCGGCGCAGGAGAACATTAGCCGCGATCTGGCGCTGCGCTTCGAACAGCTCGAATCGACGCTAAGCCGGGTGTTAAATGACGCGATGCGGCCAATTGAGGCGCGGGTAAAAGACGATCTAAGCCAGGCGGGGTTCCGGGCGCGAATCAGTTTCCCGACGTTTCATGCCAGTATGTTTAACTTCAATACTCAACCGTTGTTTAGCGAGGCGGTCGCTCAGGAGAACCCGCCGGAAGGCGCCGCGCCTCGCGCGGGCGGCGTGCGCGACACCTTTGCGCGCTGGCTGAATCAACCGAACTGGGGATGGAATGATTATGTGGAAGCCAGGACACGCTATGTCATTGATATAACGGCATTGCATAACACTCTGATCCAGCATGTCAGCCATTTCTTCCAACAAATTCATAAAGCTTTAGATGCCCAGGTCGATGTTTCTGTTACGGCAGGTATGGCGACCTTTTTTGCCGATTTTTCGTTGTGTCTGTCGGGATTGCAGGAGAGCTTGCGCGAGAGTCTGGTGACGCGCCAGCAACATGAATCGGTTGTGAACAGACTGAGCCAACAGTTACAGCACAGTATCTCCGCCACCCGGTGGATTCATGAAGATTCCCGCCTGTTACGTGATGATATCCAGACCCTTTTTGCAGCCGAGCACTCATGACGAACGTGTTACTGGAAGGCCCGGGACGGATGCTGGAATGCATCCACCCGAAGTTTATGGTCGATCTGGTTCAGGGAGAAGAGCCGAAGCGACCTGGCGGCAACCTGCAACAGCAGCAGCGTTTTCGCGAACGCCTGACGCAAGAAATTCTGAGCCAGACGCAGCTTCGCGCCTGGGTCATGGCGGGCGTATTCAATGAGCATCTGATGATGCGTCTTAAGCTGGTGGAAAAACTGGCGGGGATGCTCGATCCCGGCCATCTGGCGCTGACGCGCATTTCCCGGCAATTGACCCTTCTGCAACAGACGGAAAGCCCCAGAGGGCAAGCTATTCCTGGCATCACGCAGCAGTTAGCGGCGCTGTGCGACGGGTTTGCCCGGCGCAGCGAACATAAAGAGAAGGCGCTGACCCGGCGTGGATTGACGGTGCAGGCGGGCGAACACAGCGAGCAGATTTTTACCCGCTGGCGCGCCGGAGCCTATGACGGCTGGTCATTGCCGGGGCGCTGTTTTGTCGCGCTGGAGGAGCTGCGCTGGGGGCCGTTTGGCGATGCCTGTCGGTTGGGCAATATGGAAGTGGTCGCGATGCTGAAAGATAATTTGCGCGCGATGGCTACCGATTATCTGGCGCACAGTATTCACGCCGCGCCCACCACGCGTCATTATTACCATCAGTGGCTTCATTCGCCCGCCGTGGCCGGCGCGGGGGAGCACAATGACATGTTGAGCTGGATTGGCGACTGGTGCGATCCCGATAAACATCCGGTGTGCTGGTCAGTGACCCAGCGCTGGCAGACGGTGGCGTTGGGGATGCCAAGGCTGTGTTCGGCACAGCGCCTGGTGGATGCGATGATTGAGGAGATTTTTGCGCCGTCCCCTCTCGTGGGCTGAGAGGGGACGTATGACGTTTAGTGATGGAGGGATTCCGTTGGGTTTGCCTCCGCGTTGCCCGGCGCCGGGACGTTGCCGAAACGTTTTGCATACAGGGCGGTAATAATCGGAACCAGAATCGCCGTCACAATCACGCTGGCGGCAACCAGCGCCGTGGCGGATGCGGCGACGGGTTCAAACGCCGGGTTAATCTGCGCGATGATCACCGGGTTCGCTACCGCAGCGCCTGCCGCAGAGGAGGCCGCGACGCCCGCAGTGCCGTTACCGCCGCCAATGACGCGGTCTGCGATAATCAACGGGATACCGGTAATAATGATAACCGCGACACCCAGCAGGATGCCCAGCAGGCCGGTATCGACAATCACGCTCAGGTTAATGGTGTTACCCAGCGCAAAGCCGAAGAACGGGATCAGCACCGGCGTAGCTTTGCTGAAGAACGCGCGCAGGTCGTGGTCCAGGTTGCCTAATGTGAAGCCAATCAGGAACGGCAGCACGGCGCCGACAAAGTGATGCGGTTCGAAAGAGGCGAGACCTGCGGAGCCCAGAATCACCATTGTCATCAGCGGGCCAGATTCCAGAGACATCAGGACGAACGCGCCGGACTCTTCTTTGGTGCCGTACTGGTTCATCAGGCTGGCGTACAGGCCGCCGTTGGTCATGTCCATTGCGGAGACGATCGCCAGTACGGACAAACCGGCGAAGAAGCCGGTTTGAATACCGGTATCCGGGATAAACGAGGCGGCAATCATCGCGACCACCCACGCCACGGCTATTTTAGTAATAACCAGCGTACCCGATTTACGTAATACCGTCCCGGTAGCGCGCAAATCAATCGAGGCGCCAATACAGAAGAACCAGACGGCCAGAATCGGCACGGTGCCGCTGATCATACCTTTTGTAAATGAACCAAAATAGGCGCCGGTATCCGGGGCCAGGGTATTTAAAATTGCGCCGAGCAGCAGAGGGATCAACATCATCCCGCCAGGGATGCGTTCAATCGTGGCTTTAATTTTCATAAAAGTCCTCACATCTTGTCGCGCGGAACTAACGGACAAGTCGATAAATATTATTTGATTTCAATTTGTTATTTCACAAAGAGAACGGCGGGAAACCCTCTTTCTCCCTGCGTGATACATAATCGAATGTGGCATACGTCTGTTTGTCACAATCCTCAGGGATGTTGCGTCGGGTGTTATCTTGCATTCAGTGGAATATTGATTCAATTAAAATAAAACACTGTTTTAGTTATCTTCATCACATATTTTGCGTAAAGGCCAGGGAACGCGATGATTATTAAAAATGCTGTAAATTGTTTGTGAAGAGTTATGGCGGATTTTTTGCTAGCAGCATAATAGTGACGGACGTGATATTTCGAAAAGAATAACGAAATCGCCTCCCATTTATTGTCAATAATGCGCTTTGCTGACAATGTAAAAATACAGATAAAAATGCCCTTATTTACGCTCGCTGACGAAATGGCAATATATGTGTGAAGTTGATCACAAATTTAAACACTGGTAGGGTAAAGAGGTCATTAACCGCCCAATCAGGCGTCAACAGGTTCGGTTGTACAGACCTTGACCAGTCAGTGTAAGTAAACCTGCTACGCTTGTTCTACGAGGAATTGTGCCCGCACGATTCCAACGCTCGACGGTGACGTTAGCGCTTTGTGCGCCAATGAATGCAGTATGTAGCGAGACAGGGCTTAGTCTACGAGGACAGCTATGCTGAAAAGGAAAAAAGTAAAACCGATTACGCTTCGCGATGTGACCATTATTGATGATGGTAAACTGCGTAAAGCGATTACCGCAGCCTCGCTGGGTAATGCGATGGAGTGGTTTGATTTTGGTGTTTATGGGTTTGTCGCCTACGCGTTAGGTAAAGTATTTTTCCCGGGGGCTGACCCCAGCGTGCAGATGATTGCCGCACTTGCCACCTTCTCCGTTCCCTTCCTGATTCGACCGCTTGGCGGCTTATTCTTCGGTATGCTCGGCGATAAATATGGTCGCCAGAAGATTCTTGCCATCACGATTGTGATTATGTCGATCAGTACGTTCTGTATCGGGTTGATTCCCTCTTATGCCTCTATCGGCATCTGGGCGCCGATACTGCTGCTGCTGTGTAAGATGGCGCAGGGCTTCTCGGTCGGCGGCGAATATACCGGCGCGTCGATCTTTGTCGCCGAATACTCGCCAGACCGTAAACGCGGCTTTATGGGAAGCTGGCTGGACTTCGGCTCCATTGCGGGCTTCGTGCTGGGCGCGGGCGTGGTGGTGCTGATCTCCACCGTTGTCGGCGAGGAGAACTTCCTCGACTGGGGCTGGCGTATTCCGTTCTTCATCGCACTGCCGCTAGGGATCATTGGTCTTTATCTGCGTCATGCGCTGGAAGAGACCCCGGCCTTCCAGCAGCATGTGGATAAGCTGGAGCAGGGCGATCGCGAAGGTTTGCAGGAAGGGCCAAAAGTCTCCTTTAAAGAGATTGCAACCAAACACTGGCGCAGTCTGCTGGCGTGTATCGGCCTGGTGATTGCCACCAACGTGACCTACTACATGCTGCTCACCTATATGCCGAGCTACCTGTCGCATAACCTGCACTACTCGGAAGACCACGGCGTGCTGATTATTATCGCCATCATGATCGGGATGCTGTTTGTGCAGCCGGTGATGGGGCTGCTCAGTGACCGTTTCGGTCGTCGTCCGTTTGTGATTATGGGCAGTATCGCGCTGTTTGCGCTGGCTATTCCGGCCTTTATTCTGATCAACAGTAATATTATCGGCCTGATTTTTGCCGGTCTGCTGATGCTGGCGGTGATCCTGAACTGCTTTACCGGGGTGATGGCCTCTTCTCTGCCAGCGATGTTCCCGACGCACATCCGTTACAGCGCGCTGGCGGCGGCGTTTAATATCTCGGTGCTGATTGCGGGTCTGACGCCGACCCTGGCCGCCTGGCTGGTGGAAAGCTCGCAGAACCTGATGATGCCAGCCTATTACCTGATGGCGATTGCGGTCGTCGGTTTTATTACCGGTATTACCATGAAAGAGACCGCCAACCGTCCGCTGAAAGGGGCGACGCCAGCGGCCTCGGATATCCAGGAAGCGAAAGAAATCCTTGGCGAGCACTACGATAATATCGAGCAGAAAATCGAAGATATCGATCAGGAGATTGAGGAGTTGCAGGCTAAACGTTCGCGGTTAGTGCAGCAGCATCCGCGTATTGACGAGTAAGCTTTAGCGCACCGCCTGATGGCGCTGCGCTTATCAGGCCTACAGACTGCGTTTATCAGGTCGACAAATCTTAATGTTCGCTTAATCTTCGTCAGGCATACTCTCCTCCAGACCATCGGAGGAGAGTGTGATGAAAACGCGAATGTATGAAAGTCTGACAACCCTGTTCAGTATGCTGATTGTCAGCAGTTTCCTGTATGTCTGGGTTACGACTTACTGATCTCTTTTCAACAGCACCCACGCGCGGGTTCCCGTCGTTCCCACACGGTTTTGCAAAAAGAATTGCCCGTGGTGCAACTGCGTGATGCGGGAGGCGATGCTCAATCCCAGCCCGATACCGCCATAGCGGCTGTCCATGCGGACAAACGCTTCACTTAACTCCCCGCATTTACTTTCATCAATTCCCGGCCCTTCGTCTTCGACGGCCATCATCGCGTCGCTTTCCGCATTATTGAGGATAATGGTGATGGTTGACCCTTTCGGACTGTAGCGGTGCGCATTTTCCACAAGATTACGCAACAGCATACGCAGTAGCGTGGCATCGCCGCGCACGGTGGCGTTTGCTGTGCTTTCCGGCAGTTGCAGCGTCTGCTGGCGTGTTTCCAGCATGGTGTTCAGTTCATCGTAAGAGGGCAGGATCACGTCATCCAGCAGCTTCACCGACTGGTAATTACCGGATGAGAACGACTGCCCTACACGCGCTAATTGCAGCAGTTGCGAAACGCTGTCCATCATTTGATCAAGACGCGCAATCAACGGCGTGACGTTAACGTTGTGCGCTTTTGCCAGCAGTTCCAGATGCAGACGCACACCCGCCAGCGGCGTGCGTAGCTCGTGGGCGACGTCGGCAGTGAACAGGCGTTCATTCTCCAGCGTCGTCGTCAGGCGAGTGACCAGTTGGTTAAGCGCCGAGACGACGGCTTCAATTTCAATCGTCGAGCTGTGAATATCGATGGGCGTCAGGTTATCGGCCGTGCGGGCTTCCAGCTCTTTTTGCAGGTCGGCAAGCGGGCGGGTGATGCGCCGGACGGCCTGATAGCAGATCAGCAGCGTCAGGCTGACCATAAACACGGCGGGAACGATCAGGCTGGCGACCGCTTCGCGAACCTCATGCCTGATGTGCCGATCGTTATTCCTGTCCTCCAGCAGCGCCTGCTCGAAAAGCTCAATCTGCTCGGTGCTCTCGTGCCATAGCCAGAAGGTGCTGATCAGTTGCAGCACCAGCAGGATAGAGCCAATGGTCAGCATCAGACGCTGACGAAGGGTCATCGGTCTGTGCAGAAAACGCGTAAGGTTCACTTAGTTTTCCTCAACGGCAACCAGCATATAACCAAACCCGCGCACCGTGCGGATACGTGATTTCCCCACTTTGTCGCGCAGGTTGTGAATATGCACTTCCAGGGTATTGGTTGACGGTTCGTTGTCCCAGTTATAGATGTCGTTATACAAGATTTCACGGTGTACCGGGCTGCCTGCTTTGAGCATCAGCCGCGACAGCAGCGCATACTCTTTGGGCGTTAAGATAAGCTCTTGCCCGGCCAGCCACACCTGACGACGCCCCAGATTCAGCATCAGATTGCCGACGGTCAATTCGCTTTCACCCTGATTGTGATGACGACGCAGCAGCGCGCGAATACGCGCATGTAACTCCTCCAGCGCAAACGGCTTTACCAGATAATCATCCGCCCCGACATCCAGCCCGGTGATGCGGTCGTTGAGCGTGTCGCGGGCGGTGAGGATCAATACCGGAAGGGTGTATTTTTTCTGTCTTATTCGCGTCAGAAAATGCAGACCGTCCTCATCAGGCAACCCAAGATCCAGCACGACCAGGCTGTAATGCCCTGTTTCCAGACAGTGTTCCGCCGCCCGGGCGGTAGAAACGCCGTCGCAGGCGTAACCCTCCGTTTGTGCAGCAATTATCAGTCCCTGTAATAACAGCGTATCGTCTTCAACAATCAGAATTTTCATTCAGTTAGCCTCCTGCAAGGTTGCAGAATATCGTCTGCGGCCTGGTAGTTCCTGGTCTGTACGCCCGTTAATCCGAGCATGGTTGAGAAAAGGTTGTCCTGCGAGAAATCCTCCTGGGCTGCCCGCTTTTGCAAACATGTCAGGTCTGTCCGGTAACGTTTCTGATAATCCTCCGAGAGCCAGAGGAGCATCGGGATATGCTTTTGTGCATCCGGCGCAATGGCGTATGGCAGCCCATGCAAATAGACGCCATTTTCTCCTAAAGATTCACCGTGGTCGGAAAGATAGACCAGGCTGGTGGTGAATTTATCCTGATGCGCTTTTAATATATTGATTGCCTTATCAACAATATAGTCCACGTACAGCACGGTATTATCGTAAGTATTCACTAACTGTTGCTGCGAACAGGTCTGAATTTCATTGGTGTCGCAGGTCGGGGTAAATTGCGCAAACTGCGGCGGATAACGGTGATAATAGGTCGGGCCGTGGCTGCCGATGGTGTGCAGCACAATGACGCCGTCGCCCTGGAGTTTATCGATGTATTCCTCCAGCCCGTGAAAGAGCACTTCGTCGTAACATTCGCCGTTAATGCACTGACCCGGCAATTTCAGCGCGGTCATATCCTGATGCGGCACGCGATCGCAGGCGCCTTTACAGCCGCCGTCGTTATCGTTCCACAGCACGCTAACTCCGGCTCGCTGAATGATGTCCAGCAACCCTTCCTGATGGTGCGCCAGCCCTTCGTTGTAGTGTTTACGCGGCATACCGGAAAACATGCAGGGAACCGAGATCGCCGTTGCGGTGCCGCAGGAGGTGGTGTGCGGGAAGTAGACCACATTATCCTGCGCCAGACGCGGGTTGGTTTGCCGTGAATAGCCAGACAGCGAGAAGTTATCCCCACGCGAGGTTTCGCCGACGATCAGGATGGTCAGATTATGTCGTTTTTCTTTCAGCATCGCGGGATTGCGATGCGCATCTTCGCCAATGCGTACCAAAGGCAGGTTGGCGAGTTGCTCATGTGAATACCACGACCAACTGGCGACCATGCTGTTCGACGGGCTGAGAGACTTGATCAGCTCTTTGTTATTGCGAAAAAGCGAGGCGTAATCTTTGTAGAAGCAGGCGGCGACCAGCACGATCAGCAGAAGCGAAGCCAGCACGTTGAGGGCGCGATACGCGCCGCTGCGTAATGTCAGAGAGGTCGGTTTGATTTTGATGCTACAGGCGATTACCGCCGCCAGAAAGCCGCTTAATCCCAGCGTAAGCGCCATTTGCGGCGTGACCAGCGCGAACGTTTCTGCCGGTGTGGTATCCATCATGTTGGCGATCATGGAGCGGTCCATGACGATGCCGTAGGTCATGATGAAGTATTGCGCGGCGGCGCCCGTCAGAATAAAGAGGCAGGCCAGCGGGCGGTTAAGCCACAGGAACGACGCCAGCGTCAGCACGATATTGATGACGCTAAACGCGACAAGCGGCATGGATAAAAACACCAGCACGTTGTGCATTGAATCCAGCGGCAGGGCTTGCATCACCTGCTTGTAGAAAGCGATGTTCAGACAGACGGCGATGTAGAATGAAAGGAGTAACAGCCAGGTAATGTGTCCGAGGGTCGGTCTTTTTAAAACGCGCTTCAGCATTATGGTATGTCCATCAACTAAGTGCGCCGATCCTCGCAAAGCAACATTAAGCCAACCTTAAGTTTTTAAGGTTGTGGGGCGACCTGCGATCGTCGCCACAGGACTGATAAACGTAGCGCCATCGGGGGGTAAACGGCGTATCCGCCATGCTGTAAATAAAGGGAAAAACGGCCCGACAGGATCGCCGGGCCGGGCAGGTTATTTCGCGCAGTTTGCGCACTGTTTGCTGACAATCTGCTGGAAGAAATCGTTGCCTTTGTCATCCACCAGGATAAACGCCGGGAAGTCTTCCACTTCGATTTTCCAGATCGCTTCCATACCCAGTTCCGGGTACTCCACGCACTCCAGATGCTTGATACTCTGTTGCGCCAGCACCGCAGCCGGGCCGCCAATGCTGCCCAGATAGAAGCCGCCGTATTTGTGGCAGGCGTCGGTGACCTGCTGGCTACGGTTGCCTTTCGCCAGCATGATCATGCTGCCGCCGTGAGATTGCAGCAGGTCAACGTAGGAGTCCATGCGTCCTGCGGTGGTTGGCCCCAGGGAGCCGGACGGGTAGCCTGCTGGCGTTTTCGCCGGGCCTGCGTAGTAGATGGGGTGATCTTTAATGTACTGCGGCAGACCTTCGCCGGATTCGATGCGCTCTTTCAGCTTCGCATGGGCGATATCGCGACCGACGATGATGGTGCCGCTCAGCGACAGGCGGGTTGATACCGGGTACTGTGAAAGCTGGGCGAGGATCTCTTTCATCGGCCGGTTGAGGTCAACTTTCACCACTTCGCCTTCACCAGCCTGACGCAGGGATTCCGGGATGTACTGCGCGGGATTGTGCTCCAGTTTTTCGATCCAGATCCCTTCACGGTTGATTTTGGCTTTGATGTTGCGGTCAGCCGAGCAGGAGACGCCCATGCCGACCGGGCAGGACGCGCCGTGACGCGGCAGGCGGATTACCCGGATATCGTGCGCGAAGTATTTACCGCCAAACTGTGCGCCGAGGCCGAGCTTCTGCGCCTCTTCCAGCAGTTCCTGTTCCAGTTGAATATCGCGGAAGGCCTGGCCGTGTTCGTTACCTTCAGTCGGCAGACCGTCGTAATAATGCGTACTGGCCAGCTTCACGGTTTTCAGCGTGCTTTCCGCCGATGTCCCGCCAATCACAAACGCGATGTGGTATGGCGGGCAGGCTGCGGTGCCCAGGGTGCGCATTTTCTCAACGAGGAAGTTTTTCAGCTTGCCGGGCGTTAGCAGCGCTTTGGTTTCCTGATACAGATAGGTTTTGTTCGCCGAGCCGCCGCCTTTTGCCACGCAGAGGAACTTGTATTCATCGCCATCAACCGTGTAGAGGTCGATTTGCGCGGGCAGGTTGGTGCCGGTGTTGACCTCTTTGTACATATCCAGCGCGGCGTTCTGCGAATAGCGCAGGTTGTCTTCGATATAGGTGTTGAACACGCCTTTGGAGAGCGCGGCTTCATCGCCGCCGCCCGTCCAGACGCGCTGGCCCTTTTTACCGACGATAATCGCCGTGCCGGTATCCTGGCAGGTCGGCAGAACGCCTTTAGCGGCAATTTCGGAGTTGCGTAAAAATTGCAGCGCGACGTACTTATCGTTTTCGCTGGCTTCGGGGTCATGGAGAATGGAGGCGACTTGTTGCTGGTGCTCCGGGCGGAGCATAAAGGAGGCATCGTGGAAGGCTTGCTGGGCCAGGAGCGTCAGGGCCTGTGGCTCAACCTTCAGTATCGACTCTCCTTCAAATTCGCCAACGCTAACGTGATCGGAGGTCAGGAGATAATACTCCGTTTTGTCTTCCCCCATCGGGAAAGGCGCCTGATATATAAATTCTTTATTCGACATATGCTTCCAGCCTTTTTAATTATCCTGAATTATTTGAATTGTATAGATGGCGTGCCGCGCGATAACGGGCGGCACGCAAGGTGCTGTTACAGGAACCCGTACATGGCGGCGAAGATCCAGCCAAATACACAGGAGACGCTTACGCCAATCAAACCGGGCAGAATAAAGCTGTGGTTAATGACGAAGCGACCAATGTGGGTGGTGCCGGAACGGTCGAACTGAATCGCGGCCAGATCGCTCGGGTAGGTCGGCAGAATGTAGTAGCCATAGCACGCCGGTGCTGACGCCACGATGTAAGCCGGGTCTACGCCGATAGCCAGTGCCAACGGAACGATCGCCGCCAGCGCCGCCGCCTGGGAGTTTACAAACTTGGAGACCAGCAGCAGAACAATCGCATAGGCCCACGGATACTCTTTCACCATTTCGCCCAGCACGCTTTCGATTTCAGTCATGTGCGCGCCGAACATGGTTTCCGCCATCCAGGCAATACCGTACACCGCCACAATCGCGATCATACCTGAACGGAAGACTTCATTTTTTGAGATAGAAGCAGGATTGGTTTTTGTCAGGATGATAATCAGCGCACCGGTCAGCAGCATGAACATCTGAATGACCAGCACCATCGACAGCGGTTTGCCGCCGAAGACCGGACGCAGTTCAGAGAAAGCGCCTAACAGAGCGACAACGGCGATGGCCGACAGGAAGATCCACATGGCCAGCCAGTTGCTTTTCGGCAGTTTTTTATCCAGCAGCGTGGCGGTGTCGCCATACACGTAGTGGTAGTTTTCCGGGACGGAGATGAACTTCTGGAACTCTTCGTCTTTATCCAGATCTTTACCACGGAACCAGCTGAAAATACCGATAGCCAGGATACCCAGCAGGGTCGATGGAATGGTGATGGAAAGCAGGTCAAGGAACTCCAGATGCTTACCGTTAAAGGTGAAGTTACCCAGCATCGCGACCAGCGAAACGACCGCCACAGAAACCGGGCTGGCGATGATCCCCATCTGCGCGCCGATAGAACTGGCTGCCATAGGACGTTCCGGGCGAATATTGTTCTTAATCGCGACGTCGTAGATGATGGGCAGAATGGTGTACACCACATGGCCCGTACCGCACAGGATGGTCAGCGTGCAGGTTACAAACGGGGCGACGATGGAGACGTATTTGGGGTTGCGACGCAGCAGCTTCTCGGCAATCTGCAACATCACATCCAGGCCGCCGGAGGCCTGTAGCGTGGCGGAGGCGGCGACCACGGCGATGATCACCAGCATCACGTCGACGGGCGGTTTACCCGGCTGGAGGTGGAAAACAAAGACCAGAATGACCAGACCGATACCGCCTAATAAACCCAGCGCGATACCGCCTTTTCTGGCGCCATAAAACAAACACACTAATATTATGATAAGTTGTATACTAAATAACATTTATCTACCCTCGCGATAAACCTGTTTAATTTTTGATAAATAGATCACAGTCATGTTCTGTTTTTTGTGAATTGTCCTCAGAGCCTGACGAATATTCGCTTTGTCTGTATTGATGATTAATCTCTAAACATGAAATAAGAATTTTTCAGTAAATCATGAGTCATTCTTGGCTTCTGTTTATGGCGTATTCAGAGAACGAAGCTCCCTGGCGATGGGCTGGTTAACAAAGAAGAGCAGGGCAGGTTGTGTGTTTTTTATTCTATGTTACTGAATTTCAGGAACATATCGTCTGCTCACAAAAATAGCGTTATTTTAATTTTTTTTATGTGTCCGGTGAATCCCAGACTACTCCTTTATAGTTAAAAATACACACTCTACGAGTCACATAATACTTAATTAACTTTTGTTACCGTTTTTGAAATTAAAAACAACGTGACGCTTCTGAATAATAACCTGATGAATTAAAACATATTTGTGTTCATATTTGATCTGGCACAAATTCTCTATTTTTGAGGGTGTAACTTGTGCCTTTGTTATTTTTCATTATTGTAATAATTGTTACCTTTATATAACGCATAATGCGAAGCGGCTTCTTTTCTACTGGCAATATTGCTTAAGTAAAGAATAATGTTCGGCCTGAATACGATAACGGTAAACCGGTCTGCCGGTCACGCCATAATGGATGCTGGTAAACAGAATATGGCAATTGACCAGCCAGATAAGATATTTACGGCAGGAAACGCGGGAAATATTGACCTCATTCGCCAGCTCGTCAGTTGAAAATTCCTGGTCCTGGTGCGCATCGATCCACTGACACAGGGTGCGCAGCGTTTGCGGCGTCAGCCCTTTAGGCAGGCGTCGGGTATCTGGCTCATTGGATGAACTGCCGTGAATCAGCCGATCCAGCTCTGATTGTTCATAATACTGGTGTTTCTCCATCGCCGTTTTCTTTTGCAGCCAGCCGGTCAGCGCCTCTTCAAAGCGGGAAGCCTGAAACGGTTTGATCAAATAATCGACCACGCCGTAATGGAGCGAATCTTTGATGGTGGTGGCGTCGGCGGCGGAGGAGATAACGATGACGTCACATTTGCATCCGGCGCTGTGCAGGACGGGCAGCAGGTCCAGCCCGTTCTCCTTCTGCATGTAAATATCCAGTAAAATCAGATCAATATGGTTTTCGCCATCGAAGATAAACGCTTTTGCTTTCTCCAGCGTAGACGCGGTGCCGCAGCAGTGAAAGCCAGCGATCTGCGCAACATAGCGGCGGTTTAACTCTGCTACCATCGCATCGTCATCGACAATTAAAACATTGATCATATGCTGGTCCTCTCCCCGTCCCAGGGTATTTGAACAAAAAATTGTGTGAAGATCCCGGGTTCCGATTCGACGGTAATATTGCCGCCAATACTCTCAACTTGCTGTTTTACTATCGCCAGACCGACGCCACGCTCCGTTCCCTTTGACGAGACGCCTTTGTCAAAAATTTGCTCTATGCGTTCGGGGTCAATTCCCGGCCCGTCATCGTTGACTTCACAATGCAGCCAGCCATGCCGATAATGCAAGGATACGCTGATTTCACCGCCGGGTTGTTGACCTAGCGCCTCCAGCGCGTTTTCAATTAAATTGCCCAGAATGGTAATCAATACGGTGATTTGATCTTCATTACGGCTGTCCGGTAATCGACTTTCATTGCTAATCACCAGGCTGTGCCCTAAATCGGAGGTGCGATTAATCTTACTGAGCAAAAAGCCTGCGATAACGGGCGACTTTATTTTCCCCAACAGTGAGCCGATCTCTTCCTGATAGTTATTAGCCGTCTTAATAATATAATCTTCAAGCTGCTTATAACTCTTCAGATGCAATAATCCCAGAATGACATGTAATTTGTTCATAAATTCGTGGGATCGTTCACGGAGTGCATCCGCGTAGTTGACCATTCCGTCCAGACGCTGCATGAGCTGGCGGACTTCTGTTTTGTCCCTGAACGTGGAGATCGCGCCGATGATTTTTCCATTGCTGCGTACCGGAACGGTGTTGATAAGCAGCAGACGATCTTTAACGGTAATCTCTTCATCCCGGCGCGGCGTACCGTCGCGGAGCACGTCGTTCAGATTCACTACCTGCGACCAGGCGTGGCTAAGCGAGGATAAGTGCGCGTCATCCTGCGATTTGCGGTAATCGAGAAGTTCCTGCGCCGCCTGGTTGATTAACGTCACCTCGCCGCCGTCGTCAACGGCGACCACCCCCTCTTTGATGGATTGCAGCATCGCCTGGCGCTGCTCAAACAGCGTGGAAATTTCATACGGCTCCAGGCCGAACAGGATGCGTTTGAGCACCTTCACCAGCACGTAAGTGCCCAGCAATCCCACCAGTGCGCCGAACAGAATCGACCAGATGATGCTCCAGCGGCTGTTGTTGATCTGCTCCGTTACTCTGCTGAGTTCAAGGCCAATCGCCACGACGCCGATCTGCTGATGATTGTCGTCATAAATGGGCGTGAAAACCCGCAGCGCTTTGGCAAGAAAACCGCGATTGATGGCGACATTTTCATGCCCCTGTAGCGCCAGCAGGATGTCGTCGCCTTTAAACGGCTGGCCGATTCGCTGCGCTTCCGGGTGCGAATAGCGAATGCTTTTCATATCGGTAATTACGATAAATAACATATCGTTGCGTTTGCGAACCGCCTCGGCGATCGCCTGAATGCCGCTCTCTGTCGGCTTTTGCTTCATACGCTGGCGAATTTCCGGGGAGTCCGCCAGCGTACGGGCGACCGCCAGCGCTTTGTCTGCCAGCGCGTCGCGCGTCATGTGGCTGATCTGTGAGAAATAAATCAGATGGACGACGAGCAGCACGGAGAACAACACGGCGCTGACCATCAATATCACGGTCGTGCCGAGTTTCATCTGGCGTTTTCGTCCAGCGCGGCGTTGCAGAGAATGTTTCATCGCGATCCTGAGATTACACATTGTGTGGGTATTATCCCTGATGGGACGGGTAATTCAAAGGAGGTAGGGAAAGACAGGGGCATAAGCACGCTATCGCCCGGCAAACAGGTTAACACCCCGCCGCAATATAATCACCGTTCGCACTGATGGGGATCACCGTCAGAAACAGAATGAGGGCAAACAGTACCAGCGCCAGCCCGCCGATGATACGGATAACCGGCCCCAGCCAGCGCAGGGGGGCATGGTTCCCGGCAAACAGCGCCTGGGTCTGGTTGCGGGCGTAACGTACCGCCAGCGACAGCCCCATAATCGACAGCGCCGTGCCGAAGGACATGGTCATGACGGCGGCAATCCCCCAACTGACAATACCGAGCGCGTTGGAGAACAGTAAAATCATGATTGCCCCGCTACAGGGGCGGGCGCCTGTCGCCAGAATCACGCCGAGGCGTGTTTTCCAGTTGCCGTCGGTGAGTTCTGCGCCCACGCCGTGATGCCCGCAGCCACAGTGTTCGTCGTGGCTGTGCGGCTGGGAGAAACGCGAGAAAATGGGCTTTGGACGCAGGGTTTTTAGCGCCTGGTAGATGATAAATAGCCCGAACGCGCCAATCAGGACGGCGCTGATTTTCTCGACGTACCAGCGGCTGGTGCTGAGATCGCCGGCGGCCAGGTTGAAGCCGACCGCCAGAATAAACACGAACAGTATGGCGCTGACGCCCTGCATCAGGCTGCCAATAAAGGGCACGACCCGCGCGGCAAGCAGGCTCTCTTTCGTCGTGCTCAGCCAGGTGGTGACGATAAATTTCCCATGCCCCGGCCCAATCGCATGCAGTACGCCATAGAAGAACGCGCCGGTCAGCAGCCATAGCCCGCCGGTGTACTGGTGGTTATTGAGTTGCAGCAAATACATGACCAGATAGCGGTGCAGGGTGATCTGGGCGGCGAGACACCACTGGATAAACGCTTCCCAATGGCTGTGCACGGTGAAACCTGCCCACAGCAGCGTCAACATCAGAAGTCCTGCCAGCGGTAAACGCAGGGAGGGAAGCTGTTTTGGTGCGATCATGATTCCGCCTGGTAATGAGTTTTGCGGAAAGTATAGCCTGAGGAAAGCGATTCTCCGCAGAATTGTCAGCCGGATAAGGCGAAGCCGTTATCCGGCATTTTCCGGTTAAGGCGCGAGGAAGATCTGCGGCCCGCCGCTTGTCGGGTGTGTTCCGACGTGGACTTCCGCGCCGTACCAGCGGGTTAGCGTACCGGCTTGCAGAACCTCGGCGGGTGCGCCTTCGGCAACGATGTTGCCGCCATGCAGCAATACGATTCGATCCGCCCACAGGGCCGCCAGGTTGAGATCGTGCAGCACGATGCAAACATGCAAATGGCCCTTACGGGTCAGCGTTTTCAGCAACCGCAGTAAATGCTGCTGATGGAACAGATCCAGCGCGGAGGTGGGCTCATCAAGAAAAAGCCAGCCGCGTGGGGAGCCGTCGCACCATAGCTGCGCCAGCGCGCGCGCCAGCTGTACGCGCTGCTGTTCGCCGCCGGACAAGGAAGCGTAGCGTCTTCCCGCCAGCGGCAAACATTCGGTAAGCTGCATCACCTGATGGATCACCGCCGCTTCGGGCTGCTGCGTCCAGGGCATTCGCCCCATGCCGATTACGGCCTCAACGGGCCAGTCGAACCCCATTCGCGTTTGCTGAAGCATGACCGCGCGGTAGCGGGACAGCGTCTGCGCAGGCCATTGCTCAAGCGGTTTGCCGGCCAGCAGGCAACGCCCGTCTGCCGGAGTGAGATAACCGGTGAGCAGCCTTAACAGCGTCGATTTCCCGGCACCGTTGGGGCCAATTAATGCCAGCAGTTCTCCCTGGGGCAGGGAGAGCGAGATATCGCGAATAATTGTTCTGCCCGCAGCGGCGTAGCTGACGCTGTCAGCGAGAAAACGTTCAGCCATACTGACCTCCCCGGCGGAAAATAAGCCACAGGAACCACGGCGCGCCCAGAATACTGGTCAGCAGCCCGACGGGCATTTCAGCCGGGGCAACCAGCGTTCGGGCGATGGTATCGGCAATCAGCAGCAGAAAGGCGCCCGCCAGCACGGAGCCGGGGATCACCGCACGATGGTCCGCCCCTAGCCACATCCGTATCAGATGCGGCACGACCAGACCGATAAACCCGATCACGCCGCTGACGGCGACAGCCGCCGCCACCAGCAACGCGCTACAGATCAGCAGGATTCGCTGAACAACCCGGACATCGACGCCCAGGTAATGCGCTTCTTCCTCTCCCAGTTGCAGCAGGTTAAGCGCGCCAGCAAGACGCCAGATGAGAAATACCGTTGGGATCATCAAAGAGGCGACCGCCAGCAGCGTTGACCACTGCGCCTGGCCAAGGCTGCCCATTCCCCATAGCGAGAGCTGGCGTAGCTGGGTGTCATTGCTGATCCACGACAACACGCCCACCGCCGCGCCGCATAGCGCATTAATGGCGATGCCGACCAGCAGCAGCCGGGAGAGCGAACTGTCCCGCTGTCGGCTGAGCAGGAAAATAACGACCGTTGCGATGAGCGCGCCAATGAATGCCGCCAGCATCGGCGCATACAGCATAATCAGGGGAGGCAGCGTGAGCGGAAGGACGACCCACAGCGCAACGGCTAACGCCGCGCCGCTGCTGATGCCGAGCAGTCCCGGATCGGCGAGGGGGTTGCGAAAGAGCCCCTGCATCACGCACCCGGCCAGCGCCAGCGAGCCGCCAATTACCAGCGCGAGCAGAACCCGGGGCAGACGAATGTTGAACCAGATCTGGCGTAACGCGTCGTCGCCGTCATGCCAGAGCAGGCTGAGCGGCAGGCGTAATGCGCCAAAACCGCTTGCCACTACCGTCACCACTGCCAGCATCAGCGCCAGCGTATACAGAGAAAGCGTGATCCGCCGTGGCATCAGGGCAATGACTCCGCTCTCGCGCGTAGCTGCTGAATCGCCTGAGGCGTACGCACGCTAAAACCGAGCAGCGCCATATCATCGACCGCGAACACCTGCTTATTGCGCCCGGCAGGGGTCTGCGCCAGTCCCGGTAACTTCCAGAGATTCTCTTCGCCGCCCATCGCCGTTAATCCCTCCTGGGGAATCACCACCAGATCGGGCTGGCTGGCGATCACGCCTTCCTGTGAGAGCGGCTGATAGCGGGAGACGCCCTGCATCGCATTTTGTAGCCCTGCCGCGCGAATGGCGGCATCCGCTCCCGTTTGCTGTCCGGCGGCCATCGCGCTCATTCCGCCGTGGTTAAGAATAAACAGCACCCGCTTATTGAGCGGCGTGGTCGGCAGCGCGGAGATCTCTTTATTCAGCGTCTGGCGCAGCGCCTCGCCTTCAGCCACCCGGTCGGTGGCGTTGGCGATGACCTGCACTTTCTCGTCGATGACGCGCAGGTCGTTGCGGCTCGGTACGGTAATGACCCGAACATGACTTTGCTCGACCTGTTTGAGTACCAGCGAGGGCTGAGCCTGGCTGCTTGCCAGCACAAGATCGGGACGCGTGGCGAGGATACCTTCGGCATTTAGCTGGCGCAGATACCCCACATCCGGCAGGGCAGTGGCCTCCGGCGGCCACTGGCTGGTGCTGTCGCGGGCGACCAGCGAAGACTGTGCGCCGAGTGCGTACACGATCTCGGTGACATCTCCGCCGAGCGCGACGATCTTATCCTGTTTCGCGGCAAGAACCGTCAGCGGCAGGGCGGCAATCAGGGCAAGCAGTTTTTTCATGCCGCCAGCCCTTTTGGCATCAGCGCCTCAATCTGTTTGCGCCACTGTGTCTGTTCTGGTTCGCCTTCCGTACGCTGACCGTAAAGCTGAGCGATTTGCGTGCCGTCATGTGCAAAGAGTTCCAGACTGGTGACGTGGCCGTCCGCGGTAGGTTTGCGGGTTATCCAGGTCTCGGCAATCGTCTCTTCCAGCAGGTGCAGCGTAAACGTCGGGTTGAAAATATTCAGCCAGCCTTTCATCGGCACGACTTTTTCGACCACGCCGGTGAAAATTTGCACGCAGCCTCTGTTGCCGACGAACACCATGATTTCATTGCCGTCTTTAAGGGCGGCGTCGAGGAGCTGCGCCAGCGCGCCATTCGGCACCTTGCAGGCCAGATCGTCAGCGACCCGTTCAAAAGCCTGCTGGCGGGTCAGGTTATGGCGCTTGAGCAGCGTGAAGAACTGGTGAACGTCGGTCATCGCGCGCCACTCTCTGTCAACGGTCACGGCATCGGCAGCCGTTTCGTTAACAGGGGTTTCAGCCGCTTTCAGCGCCAGCGGCGCATTCTCGGTCACGATAAAATGTTGCAGAAGCTCGTCCCAGGCGGCGGTGTCGGTGTTGTCTGTGGCATACACCTTCAGGAGCGCATCGCCCTGATGATCAAAGAATTGAATGCTCTGGCGCTCGCCGCGGGCGGTCGCTTCTTTAATGTGGAACACGCTGGCCCATTGATTTAAAAATAAGCGCAGATCGAGCGCGCGTGGGTTCAGTACCAGCCCGGCGTGACCGCTCAGGTGTTGATTGGTGAATGCGCCGACCTGCTCGTGTACCGCATACTCGTTGCGGCAGATGCATTTTGTTTCGCCAACGGATTCCAGCGCCGCGAAAATTTCACGCGTGTCGCCGCGCAGCCGCCATGCGTCATGGCCGACGCGGGCAAACGTCAGCTCCGCCTCGCTGATCCCCAGTAAACCAGCGATGTCACGCGCGTACTTACCAGGATGTTGTTCTTTTAGCTCAAGCCAGCGTGTGTAGTGGTTCATTGTCTCTTCCTTCCAGTATTTGCCCCGGCGAACCGGGGCGGGTGATTACCATTGATAGCTCACGAAAATCTTGCCGTTGCGCCCGTCCTGCGGGATGCCCTGCGGCGACCAGTACTCTTTATCGAAGGCGTTACCCAACACCAGCGTGGTGGTCATGCCTTTCAGCGCCTGCTGTCCCTGGTAGCTAACGTAAAAGTCGTTGACGGCATAACCCGGCTGTTTGCTGTATTCGCTGCTGATATGCGTTGAGCGATCGGCAAACGTTCCTACCCAGCCAACGGAGAAGCCGCTCTGCGCGACGGGAATATTCAGCTTGCTGGTGACGGTATCCGGGTTAATGCTGGAGATATACTCTCCGGTATCCTTGTCTTTCCCACGGGTGCGGTTGTAGGCCACGTCGAGGCTGAACAGATCAGCGGTATATTTCGTCATCACATCCCAGCCCCAGATT
The DNA here is from genome assembly GCF_030333655.1 of Citrobacter sp. CK180. NCBI lineage: Bacteria > Pseudomonadati > Pseudomonadota > Gammaproteobacteria > Enterobacterales > Enterobacteriaceae > Citrobacter > Citrobacter sp. CK180. The sequence continues at coordinate 147,275 of NZ_JAOWFM010000051.1, forward strand.
TTGGCGTTCGGGACGTTGTAAGACATGGTGGTCGCGGCGGCGAAATCGACGGTCGTGGAGATGTAATCTTTTGCTTTGGTATCAAAGTAGCTGGCTTTGAACTCCAGCGCATCGTTGGACAGCATCAGATTGTCGAAACGCAGACCAAAACCGTACTCCTGCGTTTCGTTGGTTTCCGGGCGCAGGTTAGGGTTTGGCACCCAATAGTTAGTGTAGAAGTTGCCAATGGAGAAGTGTTTTGCATCGTTATACATTTCACCCATTGTCGGCGCGCGGAATGCCTGGGCGTAAGAGCCAAACAGCATCAGCCAGTCCGTCGGGCTGACGGTTAACCCGGCGCGGGATGACCATTTATCGGCATCAACATCGTCATAGCCGTCGCTGCTGCCGCGGTAGTTGTCGTAACGCGTGCCGCCCAGCAGGGTGACGGGCAGGTCGCGAAGGGTGATTTCATCCTGCAACCAGCCGGAGCTGAAGTCGATTTTTGCTTCCGGGAAGCCGGTTGTCACGCCGCCGGGTTTTTGCTCCTGGCGGTAATACTCTCCGCCATACGTCAGCAGGTGAGAGGCGAAAGCGTCGCTGAAGAGACGCGTGCGGTTTTCAACTTTTCCGCCTTTGGTGGTTTGTTTGCGAAATTCTCCCGTGTTATCGACGTTCTGGGCGTTGATGCGCGCTTCAGACCAGTACACTTTGGCATCGGCATTCAGCCAGTCGTTGCCCTGCGGCGCGATCCTGTAAGAGAGCTGCATGTCGCGCTGGATGGTCGAGCGATCCACAAGAGGGTTGCTGGTGGAGGCATCAATCGTTTGCGGGTTCTTCGGCTCTTGCGCGTCGTTGTTGTAGTAACGTAATGACCCACTCAGCGCCTGCGCATCGTTAATATACCAGGTGCCTTTTGCCAGCATGTTATTGATCGATTCATCATTTGGCGCCGTGGAGCCGTCGCCCTGGCGCAGGTCGCCACGATCGCGGCTGGACCATGCCACCAGTCCATCAAGGTTATCGGTTCGGCCAAAGGCGCTGGCGCCCATTCCCAGACTGTGATCGCCCGTGCCGCCAGTACCAAAGACGCGGAAACCGCTGTTCTGGCCTTCCTGAAGCAGATCTTTCGCATCGGCGGTTTCATAAGAGATCACGCCACCCAGCGCGCCACTGCCGTACAGCAGTGCGGAAGGGCCGCGAACGATCTCAATACGTTTGATCAACGCCGGATCGAGGAAGGTGCTGTTGAGGTGCCCGGTATCGGTTCCCTGACGAACGCCGTCCACCAGAATCAGTACGCCGCGACGATCATAGCCACGCATACTGATATCCTGGCCGTTGGTTCGCCCGCTTCCGCTCAGGGTGATCCCTGGAACAGGACGCAGCAGATCGGCTGCCGAGCTGGCGGTCTGGTTTTCGGGATCGGACGTATCGATAACGCTCACCATCATGGGGGCTTCAAAGGTGCTGCGCGCATTACCGGTCGCAGTGACGGTGATATCGTCTGTGGTCGCGTAAGCCGCTCCTGGCAGGGTGCTAACGATTGCCAGCGCCAGCAGAGATGGGCGCAAGGAGGCAGATTGCAGGCGTAACATAACAACTCTCCATAAGGAAATTGAAAAGTGCTGGCTGCCTGGGGGGAGACCTGGGTGGCTGGCGAAATTGGTTATTTATTTAGTCAGGATCAGTTTCCCGGATTGCGTCTGGCGGAGCAGATAATGTTCACCCTTATGCTCAATCAGTACCCAGCCTTCTTCGCCGAGCAATACTTTGCTGTCTATCTGGCGTTTGGTGCCTGAAGGAGAAAGCGGAGCGTTGTTTTTTATTATTGCAGCCATAGTGTTATGCATAGCGGGCGCATCCGTTATGAAAATGATAATAAACATGATAACAAGAATGATTATCATCAAGATCAATTTTTGCATCAAGCGTTTTTTCGTAAAATAGCGTCTGGATCAACTTTGGTGAGAAAAGCGGTGATATTGAGGGGTACGGCAAGTAAAAACCCGCAAAATGGCGGGTTTTTTATCTCGTTACATCGTGATTCACAACGGACTTTATTTTTTCTCCAGCGCTTCCCAGAGACCTGACAGGTAAGTGACGCCGAGCGCGCGGTCGTAAAGACCATAGCCTGGGCGTCCCGTTTCTCCCCAGATAAAGCGACCGTGATCCGGGCGGATATAGCCATCAAAGCCGTTATCGTGGAGCGCCTGCATTACGCGGTACATGTCCAGCGAACCGTACTGCGAAGGGTGGGCCGACTCGTAGAAGTCTTTATCTTTGATCAGCTTAATGTTGCGTACGTGCGCAAAATGGAGGCGCTTGCGACGCGTGAATTCAGCCAGGATTTCATAGACGTTATTTTCTGGATCTTCCGCGATCGAACCGGTACAGAGGGTGATGCCATTCGCCGGAGAGTCAACGGCATCGCAAATCATCGCCAGGTCGGCGTGGTTTTTGACCACGCGCGGAAGGCCGAAAATAGAATACGGCGGATCGTCCGGGTGAATGGCCATTTTCACGCCCACTTCTTCGCACACGGGAATAATCTCCCGGAGGAAATAAAACAGGTTTTCCCGCAGCTTGTCGTCATCCACCCCACTGTAGCGCGCGAATAATTCTTGCACTTTAGCCAGGCGCTCAGGTTCCCATCCCGGTAATGCGAAACCGTTGGAGTTATCCAGAACCTCTTTTACGACCTCTTCCAGCGTCTTATCAATGCCATGTTTTTCAAAGGCCATCGTCAGAGAACCGTCCGGCAGGACGTAGTTCATGTCCGTTTTCATCCAGTCGAAGACCGGCATGAAGTTATAACAGATGACCTTTATGCCAAAGCCCGCCAGGTTGCGGATCGTCTGCTTGTAATTCTCAATATAGCGATCGCGTTCCGGGGTGCCGATTTTGATGTCATCGTGGATATTGACGCTTTCGATGACTTCCATCTTCAGGCCCGCAGCGTGCGCCTGCTCAACCAGCGCCTTAATTTTTTCAACCGGCCACACTTCTCCAGGGGCGACATCATAGAGCGCCCCGACGACGCCTTCTACACCCGGCACCTGGCGAATGTATTCCAACGGGATTTTGTCTTCCTGTGGCCCAAACCAGCGCATTGTCATCTGCATTCTTTGTCCGCCTTTCTTATCTTATTGCGTATTTCGTATATTTGACTTCATACCATACTAGTATTGACTAGCATATTCAGTAATGACAATTTGATCAACCTTACCGTAGAAAAAAGATTAAATGCTGCCAGGAATATACATTTCCGTTAAGGGGAAGCTTTTACTGGAAAGCTTATTTCCGGTAAGTGTTTTAATTTTGTAAAATATAATGATCAGTTTGTTCTTATTTGTCGTTTATCGTGAAAATAACCGCTATAGCACAGGGATTAATACACGCCATTACGACTGAAAGTGATTTTTTTATTGAAAGTTGCATAACATGATTTAAGTCACAAATTTCTTAATTACACTTGTATGGTAGTAGACTTTAAATGGGCGGGAGGGGTAATGTCGGGGCTATTAAGTACCTGTCATACACCGATTTTAGCCTCAACCTGGGGACGTTTTAGCAAAAGCCATCCCCTTGTGCGGAGTAATTATGTCCATGATAAATCAAAGTTTTATGATAAATAACGAACCGGGTCAGCGGTTGTATTCTGAGCTGGCTAAGACGTTACCTATTATTGACTATCACTGCCATCTTGAAGCGAAAGCGATTTGGGAAAACAAACCTTTTGCCGATATTACCCAGCTTTGGCTGGAAGGGGACCATTATAAATGGCGGGCGATGCGTGCCAATGGCATACCCGAGCGGAAAATTACCGGCGATGCCTCTTCAGAGGAAAAATTTGAAGCGTGGGCGCAAACCGTTGAGGCCAGTTTTGGTAATCCGCTGTATCACTGGACTCATCTTGAACTGAAATATTATTTCGCGATTGAGGAAACGCTAAACAGTAAGAACTGGCGCACGATTATGGCGCAGTGTAATGAACAATTACGTCGCGATGATTTTTTACCGCAGGCGTTAATTACCCGTTCAAATGTTGAAGCGCTTTGCACAACCGATGGGCCGCTTGACGATCTGGAATATCATCAGCGACTGGCGGAAAAGCGTGATTTTTCAACGCTCGTGCTGCCGACCTTCCGTCCCGATGAACTGTTTGAAACGCATCCCGATCGTTTCCTGACGTTTGTTTCCCGCCTGTCGCAGAAAACCGGAAAAACCATTACCACTCTGAATGAGTTTCTCGCGGCGCTTGAAGCGCGCGTCGATTTTTTCCACAGCACGGGTTGCCGGGTGTCTGATCATGGGCCGCTGGCCGTTCGTTTTCGCCCGCTTGATGCTGCCGGGCAGGCCGCGCTGTTCCAGCGCCGACTGGCAGGTGATGCGCTGACTGAAGATGAACTTCAGGCCTGGGATAGCCTTATTTTTGTCGCCTTAGCCAAAATGTACAAACAGCGCGACTGGGCAATGCAGATTCACTTTGGCGCGATTCGCAACAACAACACGCCAATGTTCGAAAAAATCGGCATTAACTGTGGCTTTGATTCCATTGGCGATCAGACGCACCTTGCGGAAAGCCTGAATGGTCTGCTGAACGCAATGGCGGAAAACAACGGTCTGCCGAAAACGATCCTCTATAACCTCAACGCCAGCTATAACGATGTGGTTGCCTCCACCATCGCTAATTTCCAGAGCGGTGAAGATGGTGTGAAATCCCCGCTGCAATTTGGCTCCGGCTGGTGGTTTAACGATACGCGACGCGGCATGGTGAATCAGCTCAATGCGCTTGCCGATCAGGGATTACTCTCTAACTTTATTGGTATGCTGACGGATTCCCGTAGCTTTGTCTCCTATACCCGACACGATTATTTCCGCCGAATCCTCTGTGATTTGATTGGCGGGTGGGTCGAAAGAGGGGAAGTGCCGGAGGACGATGCGATCCTCAATAACATGATTCGTGGCATCTGCGTGGATAACGCCCGCCGCTATTTCCGTTTTCGATAAGACTGATGCAGGAATAAACGATGACCCGTAAGAACAGAAAAGTCACCATTCCCGTCAGTATCGGCTACGGCCTGACGGATATCATGGGGGGCGGCGCATTTACCGTTATCGGTGCCTGGCTGCTTTTCTTCTATACCACCTTTGTTGGTCTGTCGCCGATTGAAGCGGCGTCTATTGTGGCGATCGCGCGTATTGTCGATGCGATCGTGAGCCTGTTTATGGGCAGCTTCACGGACCATTTCTATAAGCATTATTTGGGCAAGAAATTTGGCCGCCGCCGTTTCTTCCTGCTCATTGGCGCGCCACTCATGCTGGTTTACATCCTGTTATGGATGAACGGCATGAACTTCTGGTTCTATCTCGCTGTGTACCTGGCCTTTGAGATTATCGCCGCTATGGTGCTGATCCCGTGGGAAACGCTGCCGTCTGAGATGACCAAAGACTTCAATGACCGTACCAAACTGTCAACGTGCCGCATGTTCCTGTCGGCATCCGGGACGTTCCTTGCCACCTTTATTCCGGGCCTGCTGATCGGCTGGCTGGGTGAAAACAACGCGGATGCGTATCTGATCAACGGCGTTGTATTTGCCGTGCTGTTTACGGTCTGTGTGTTTATCTCCTGGAAAGTGACCTGGGAACGTGAACTGACGCCGGAAATGCTGGCGGAAATGGAAAAAGAACGTCAGCCGATGACCGCTGGCGAAAAACTGGCGGCGTTTGGCAACCTGTTCAAAGAGTATGCCTCAACGTTAAAAGTACGCGCGTTCCGTAAACATCTGGCGATCTATCTCTTCTCCTTTACCGCCAAGGATGTCTACAACACCGTATTCGTCTTTTTCTGCGTCTACTGCCTGAATGTTTCATCCTCGCTGGCGGGAACATTGCTGTCGATGAGTATCGTCGGCTTGCCGGTCACGCTGGCGGCGGGCGTGGCGATTATTAAATATGGCCCTTCTCGCCTCTATGTCTTCTCCTACAGCCTGATGATGCTGTGCCTGGGCGGGTTCTTCCTGGTTTACCAGTTCCCGACCGACAACAAAATCGTATTGTTGGTGATTCTCGCCGGGGTTTACCAGGTCGGGCGCTGCATTCTGGAGTTCACGCCGTGGAACGTGTTCCCGTTCATCCCGGACATTGACGAAATGATCACCCGTCAGCGCCGTGAAGGGCTGTTTGCCGCCGTCATGACGTTCTCCCGTAAGACAACGGTAGCTATTGCGACCTTTGCCGTGGGCCTGCTTCTGCAAAGCGGCGGCTTCGTGAAAGGCAGCCAGACGCAGCCGCAGGAAGCGATCACGACCATTGCCATGCTGCTGTTCGTTGGTACGGCCGGGCTTCTGATCATTGCACTGTGGCAAGCGCTGACCTTCCATCTGAATAAGCGCACGCACAAAATTTTCGTGGATGAAATTGAACGCCTCAAAGCGGACGGTCTTAAACAGGATGTGACGCCGGAAGCCCGCCATATTGTGGAAGACCTGACGGGTTACAGCTATGACTCGCTCTGGTGTCAAAGCGCGCCTGAACGGGTAAAGCCCGCTGAACCCACCTCCATACTGAGCTGATACAGCCTGGCGGCAGCAAGGGCGCAATAGGCCTGCTGCCGCCAATCCCTCTTTTTATACAGTGAGTAGAAAGATGCAAAATAAGCTATTACACGCGAAAGCCACCGTTCCGAACTGGGATCGCAACGCGCTGGTTCCGCGAATTGTTCACCTGGGATTCGGCGCGTTTCATCGTGCGCATCAGGCCGTTTATGCGGATATTCTGGCTGCGGAACACGGCAGCGACTGGGGCTACACCGAAGTTAACCTGATTGGCGGCGAGCAGCAGATCGCCGATCTGAAAAATCAGGATCGCCTCTATACGGTGGCGGAAATGTCGGCCGATGCCTGGACCGCCCGCGTGGTTGGCGTAGTGAAGAACGCGCTGCATGCGCAGGTGGATGGTCTGGAAACGGTGCTGGCTGCCATGTGCGAGCCGCAGGTTGCCATTGTATCGTTGACGATCACGGAAAAAGGCTACTGCCACTCTCCGGCTACCGGCCAGTTGATGCTCGATCACCCGGCTATCGTTGCCGATCTGCAAAACCCTCAGCAGCCAAAATCAGCGCCGGGCGTTATTGTCGCCGCGCTGGCGCGCCGCAGAGCGGCGGGTCTCCCGGCGTTTACCGTGATGTCCTGCGACAATATGCCGGAAAACGGTCATGTTATGCGCAACGTAATATGCGCCTATGCGCAAGCCGTTGATGCCGGGCTGGCTGCCTGGATTGCGCAGAACGTGACGTTCCCCTCCACGATGGTGGATCGTATCGTCCCGGCGATGACGGCGGAAACGCTGAATAAGATTGAACAGCTTACCGGCGTGCGCGACCCGGCAGGCGTGGCCTGCGAGCCATTCCGTCAGTGGGTTATCGAGGATAACTTTGTCGCAGGCCGCCCGGAATGGGAAAAGGCCGGAGCCGAACTGGTGGCTGACGTGCTGCCGTTTGAAGAGATGAAGCTGCGTATGCTTAATGGCAGCCACTCTTTCCTCGCTTATCTGGGTTATCTTTCCGGCTATCAGCACATTAATGAGTGTATGGAAGATGAGCACTTCCGACGCGCCGCGAGGGCGCTGATGCTGGAAGAGCAGGCGCCGACGCTGAACGTGACGGGGGTGGATCTCACCCGCTATGCCGATATGCTGATTGCGCGCTACAGCAACACGGGGCTGCGTCACCGTACCTGGCAGATTGCAATGGACGGCAGCCAGAAACTGCCGCAGCGCATGCTGGATTCCGTTCGCTGGCACCTGGTTCACCACCATCGTTTCGATCTGCTGGCGCTGGGCGTCGCGGGCTGGATGCGTTACGTCGGCGGGGTGGATGAACAGGGAAACCGTATTGACGTTAGCGATCCGCTGTTGTCGGTCTTGCAGAATGCGGTGATGCAGAGCGCGGAAGGCGAGGAGCGGGTAAAAGCGCTGCTGGGCGTGGAGGCCATTTTCGGGAACGAATTACCGCATGAGCCGCTGTTTGTGGCGCAGGTAACGCAGGCTTACCTGTCGCTGCTGGAAAACGGCGCGAAAGCGACGGTCGCCCGCTATATCTCTGAACGGTAAAGCGTAAAGGAGTGCCGCCAGATAACGACGGCACTCCTGCGTTGACTGACGCCCCCCATTCACCAACCCTTTTCCTCTTTTTTCTCTCCCGTCGCTTCCTTCTGCGCTAAACAGTGACTAAACAGCAATGATGTCGTTTTAACGATGTAACGCACCTGCGCGAATTAGCGATGTCCGCCACAAAATTCACATATCACTCCCACTGATGAAAGGAAGCGACTTGCTTTTGTACAGGGAGGCGGATAGTTTCTGTAACGTTACACTAAAACGTTACAGAAGAAACATACAGCAGTTTTTCTCATTTACTCTCCTGGCGATTTAGCGGTGCCAGACGGCGTTATCGCTACCCTAATGGTATGTGGAAGGACAATCATGATGGAAATAAAACAGCTTCGTTCGACCAGACGTTTTTTAGCTTTAGCTTGCTTAAGTACCGCGCTGATAGCGGGCAGTGTGGTGACTTCTTTTGCTCAGGCAGCGCTTAATTTTCGCGTTTACTCCTCTTTGCCCGGGGATGATTCCTCCGCGCACTATATCTGGTTTACCCGTTTTCAGGAGAACCTGAACAAAAACGAAAAATTGAAAGGGCAAATTAAGCTCAACTATTTTGCCAACGGGATGTTAGGAAAAGAGGCCGATGCCACGCAGCAGGTACGCATTGGCGCAATCAATATGATGATCTCCGGCACCTCGATTTGGGCCACGCTGGTGCCTGAAATCGGCGTTCTGGATCTGGGTTATCTGTTTAAAGATTACGACCAGGTTGGCAAAACGCTGGACGGAAAAGCGGGCGAGCAGCTTTCTGCGTTAATGCTGAATAAAGCCAACGTTATGGTGCTGGGTTATGGCTATAACTTAGGCGCGCGTAATGTGTATACCAAAAAGGCCATTGAAAAACCTGAAGATTTAAAGAATCTGAAAATCCGCGTTCTGCCAGTGCCTAACTTTATCGCCACGCTGAATCATATGGGCGCGGTGGCGATTCCGATGCCGGGCGGCGAGGTCTATTCCAGTCTGCAAATGGGCGTTATCGACGGCGTTGAACATGATGCGCCGACCATCTACTCCAGCAAATATTATGAAATTATCAAGAATGGCACCCTGACCCGCCATAGCTTTAACCCGCTGATGATTGCCATGAATAAGAAGAGCTTCGAGCAAATTCCAGAAGCGCTGCGGGCCGACGTCCTTGCGGCGGCGCAGGAAGCCACAGAGTACGAGCGCCAGCAGGCAAGCCAGAAAGAGCAGGAAGCGATTAAAAATCTGGAAGCCAAAGGGGTGACATTCCGCGAGACCGATCGCGCGTACTTTGCGCAGCAGGTGCAGCCGGTCTGGAAGGCATTCCTCGATCAATATCCTGATATGAAACCGATTGTTGATGAGATTACCGCCGCGGCGCCAGGCGATAAGTCGTAATACGTGAGCCGCCGATTCAGCCGGTTTTGGGGTGGGTCGGCGGTATCACCCGGTAAGCCCATGAAAGGAGTCCAACATGGCAGATATTTCTATGAAAGCAAAGGATGAAAATGCTTTGCTGATGCTGTTAGGCCGACTGAGCAGAGGCTTAACGACCTTAACATCCTGGGCCGGGGCACTGGTGCTGTTTATCAACGTACTGGTGGTATTCGCATCCGTTATCTGGCGCTACGCATTGCATTCACCGATTCACTGGGCGGAAGAGGTGGCGCGTGCGCTGATGATTGCCCTCGTCTTTTTTGGCGTGGCCACGTCCACAGGCAGAGGCGGGCATATTGGCGTCGATCTGTTCCTGCGTTTTTTGCCCGAGCAGGTGCGCCCTTATGTTATCCATGCCAGTCGTTGGGTGCTGTTTCTGGTGTCGGTGGGGCTGGTGATTTCCAGTTATGACCTGGTGCAGGCCGCGCGGGTACAAACGACCGAGACCGGCCTGCCGCAGACGATTTACGTTATCCCGGTGTTGATCGGTTCCGTGGTGATGATGGTGGCCGCGCTGGAACATGCGCTGCATGAACGCGCGCGGGTTGTTCTGCTCAGCGGCGGCGGAATCCTGGTGCTGGCGGCGCTGGGGTATCTGAAACTCTCGCTGATGGCCGATCCGGCCAGCGCGGCGGCGGGGCTGATGCTGATCTGTTTTGCGCTGGGTATCCTGGCCGGTGTGCCTATCGCGTTTACGCTGGGCATGTCCGCAATGGTGTTCTTTATTTGCGATCCGTCGTTACCGTTTGTCTTTTTCTCTCAGCAGGTTGCCGCCGGGGTGGATCACTTTGTTCTGCTGGCGATTCCGTTCTTTTTACTTGCCGGGGCGGCAATGGAAATCAACGGGATGTCAACGCGTCTGGTTGAGCTGATTGTGCGCGGGATGGGGCGCTTTCGCGGCGGGTTAAACATGACGACCGTGCTGTCGATGGCCTTCTTCTCCGGGATTTCCGGTTCCAAACTGGCGGATGTCGCCGCAGTGGGCGGTGTCTTGATGCCTGCGGTGCGTCGCGCTAAGCAGGACAGCGAAGAGGCCGCAGGGGTGTTCGCCGCATCGGCGGTGATGGCGGAGACCATTCCTCCGTGCGTAAACCTGATCGTCATGGGGTTTGTGGCGAATATCTCCATCGGCGCGCTGTTTATCGCCGGCCTGGTTCCCGCCGTCTGCCTGCTGGTACTGCTGATGATCGCGGCCAACCGTTTTGGCGGAAAAATTAACGTCAGCGAGGCTTACCCGGTTTTACGCCCGCGTGCGCAGCTCTACCTTGGCGCCGCCGTGGGGCTGGTCATGATCTTTATGATTGGCCGTGGGGTGATGATGGGGATTGCCACCTCGACAGAAATCTCTGCCTTTGCGGTGATTTACGCCATCGTTGTCGGTCGCCTGGCGTTTCGCGAGCTGACGCTGAAAGCGACGGTAAAAATGTTTATTGATATCGCGGCCATGTCCGGCGTACTGCTGTTCATCGTCGCCTGCGCGACCAGCCTTTCTTATGCGCTGACGATACAGATGATTCCGCAGCAAATCGCTGAACTGCTGGTGGGGATTGGGATGAAGCAGGGCGCCTGGCTGTTCCTGCTGTTGACCATTGTGATTCTGATTATCTTTGGCGCGGTTCTGGAAGGTGCGCCAGCGTTGATCATTTTCGCCCCTATCCTGGTGCCAATCGCCATTCAGCTTGGGTTTAACCCGCTGCATTTCGGTATTGTCATGATTCTGGCGATGGGCTTTGGCTTATTTTCACCGCCGATTGGATTAGGGCTGTATACCACCTGCGCCATCTGTGGCGTGGAGATGAAACATGTTATTCGGCCAATGGCGAAATATCTGGCGGTTGTTTTCGTCGGCATCATCATTGTGGCGATGGCGCCGCCATTAACCACCTGGTTGCCTGGACTGGCAGGCTACTGATTATTCATTACGGATATTCGCCACGCTCAGTGGCGGGGATGTCCGCGCGCTGAAAATAGCAGTAACGCGACAGGTTATCGCCTGGCGATGTTTAAATCTGAATAAGTGGAGTATGAAATGGGATCATTAGTGGGTAAAAAAGTTTTTATTACCGGTGCGGAACAGGGTATTGGTAAAGAAACGGCCAGAAAATTAATTGAGGCCGGATGTGATATCTATATTCATTATTTCAGCGGCGAAGAAGGCCCACGAGAATTAATGGCCATCGCAGAACAAAAGGGAAGCCGGGCGGCTTGCGGTTATGCTGATTTAACGAATGAGGAAGATGCCGCGCGGTGCGTTGCACAGGGCGCGGCGTTTCTTGGCGGCATTGATATTCTGGTGAATAACGTTGGTGGAATTATCGCCCGAAAATGGCTCGGCGAGATCGAACCACAGTTCTGGCGTACCGTTATTGACGTGAATATGACCACGATGCTCAATGTCACCCAGCAGGCGTTACCCTGGCTGAAAGCCTCGCCAGATGGGGCGAGCATTGTGAATCTGGCGTCATTAGCCGGTCGTTCCGGCGGCCATGCGGGCTCTCTGGTTTATTCCACCACGAAAGGCGCCGTCTTGACCTGGACGCGCTCACTTGCCGCCGAACTGGGCGAATCTGGCATTCGGGTGAACGCCGTGGCCCCAGGATTGATTCTGGGCACCCGTTTTCATAATCAGCATACGACGCAGGCGTCTGCCGACCAGACGATTCAGGCTATTCCTTTGGGGCGCGCCGGTACGCCTGAAGATGTCGCCCGGGTAATCTGTTTCCTCGCCTCTGAATATGATGGTTTCGTCTCCGGTGCGACGATTGATATTAATGGCGGTATTTATCGGGCGTAAAAGCGGGCGGGTTGTAAAACCCGCCTGAGTTAAAAGGGACTCTTTATGATAAAGTCAGATATTATTCATCCTGATTTATTACAGGCATTGGCGCAGTGCGGTCATAAAGCCAATATTCTGATTGCGGATGCGAATTACTCTTTCCTGACCAACTCGTCACCGCAGGCACGTATTATCTGGCTTAACTTTTCTCCCGGCTTAATTGGCAGCGTGATGATTCTGGAGAAAATTCTTGGCTATATTAACGCAGAGAAAGCGACGTTAATGACGAGCCCGGCTGAATTTGATAACACGATTGAGCGTGAATACCGTGGTCTGCTTTCAGAAATGACGGAACTTTCTCATGTTGAGCGAAATGCGTTTTACGCGCTGGCGAAATCATCGGATACGCTGCTGGTGATCGCGTCGGGCGAAACCCGCCGTTTTGCCAATATTCTCCTCACCGTCGGCCCGACATTACTCTGAGAAGACGAGAAGAACGCGACGTTCTTCTCGCGTTATTCTCATCGTATATTTTCCGCTTCCCGCACCGATTGTCGGCATACCAGGGAAGGGGGAAACAAAAACTCGTCGGGAGGGATTGCCGGAGTCTCTATTCGGGCGATCAGGCGCTCAACCATCACGTCCGCCATCTCCGTGAGCGGCGGCATAATAGAGGTCAGGCCGGGGTAAACCAGGCCAGAGAGTGAAATATTGTCGATACCGACGAGAGAGATCTCTTCCGGCACGCGGATACGGGCTTCGTGCAAACCACTCATCAAACCAATGCCAAGCGCATCGTTAATGGCGACGATGCCGTCAGGACGAAGGGATTGCTGGCAGAGGGTTTGCGCCAGAGAACGGCCCAGTTCGGTCATTTCCGTATCTCCGTAGGCGGCCATCGCTTTTCCTTCGATGATCATCCCTTCACGATACATGTTGTGCTGGCGTACCGCGCTGAGAAAGCCTTCTATTTTATGCGCGCGGCTGGGGGTCATCCCTGCGACGGTCGCAAACGCGAGGCGGCGACACCCGCGCGCGATAAGATGCTCTGCCGCCATTCGGCCCGCCTCAACGTTATCCATCGACACGCTGTCCAGCGCGAAACCGCCAGAGTCAACGCTTGCGGGCATACGGCCATCGTAGTTCACCATTATCATGCCCTGCGCCGCCGCGCGGGCGAAATGCGGCTTTTCGATATCACAGGCGGCCACAATAATCCCGCGAACGCCATGAGCAAACATATCTTCCAGAAACGCTTCTTCTTCTTCGATTTGGCGATAGGTGTTGCCGATCAGCACGCGGTAGAGGTGTTTTTTGGCGGCCAGATCCACTTCACGCGCCAGTGCCGCAAAGCTGGGGTTCACGATGGATGGCACCAGCAACCCGATCATTTTTGCCTGCCCCGTTTTGAGCTGCTGGGCGACCCGGTTGGGGAAATAGTTGAGCGTTTGCATGCTTTGCTGAATGCGCGCCAGCGTTTCCGGGCGCATTTGATCGGCGCGGCCGTTAAGCACATTGGACACCGTGCTGACGGAAACTCCCGCATGCTTTGCGACATCTCGAATGTTTGCCATACATCTCCTTTGCAGCAATCTGTGAATGGCGGCTCATTCAGTATCGCCATCTGGATAGCAGAGTATAAACTACAACGGTTTAGTGTAACGTTACAGCTAATCGTGTCAATGCCATAAATCCCGTAACCGTTGTTCACACAATGAAAAATCTAAATAACATTGATAATGAGTTTTACTCTCATTATCATGTTGGCTGTGCGGGTTTCGGTGATTATTCTTCGTATCAAGGATGGACACAGAACATATATATGGAAAACCCTTCCCATACATAAAACGAGCATTTTTGTTCGGGTTTCATTCAATAAAACCCCATTTTAAACGGGTTTTTTCGTGTCCTTGTATTCATGAGATTAATGATGAAAAGCAGCGCAAAAAATAATTATTCTCTGCAAAAATCCTTGCTGGCATTCGCGATTGGTGCCGCCGCTCACGGTGTTTACGCAGCAGAAGACACTACCGGGAAAGAAGATACGATGGTCGTTGAGGCCAAATCCGCAAACAGTGGTTTTAAAGCCGGTGGCGACGCGCAGGTGCCCGCGTTCCTGGAGGGGCAGGTTGCCCACGGAGGACGACTGGGGGTTCTGGGCGAACAAAAAGCGATGGATGTGCCGTTTAACGTTATCGGTTACACCTCAAAACTGGTGGAAGACCAGCAGGCGAAGACCATCGGCGAGGTGCTGAAAAACGACGCCGCAGTACAGCCCGTACAGGGATACGGGAACTTCTCAGAAAACTATCGTATTCGCGGCTTTGAGCTGGCGGGGGATGACGTGACCTGGGGCGGTCTGGCTGGCGTGCTGCCGCGTCAGGTTGTGGATGCTTCGCTGTTTGAGCGCGTGGAAGTGTTTAAAGGCGCCAGTTCTTTCGTGAACGGCGCAGCAAGTTCCGGCGTGGGCGGTATGGTCAACATGGAGCCGAAACATGCTGATGACCTGCCGCTGACGCGCCTGGGAGTGGATTACACCTCTTCAACTCAGGTAGGCGCCACGCTGGATGCCGGTCGTCGTTTTGGCGATAACAATCAGTTTGGCGCGCGAGTAAACATTCTGCATCGTGAAGGCGAAACCGCCGTTGATAACGAGAAAAAGCGCACGACGCTGGCCGCCCTCGGGCTGGATTATCGCGGCGATAAACTGCGCTCCTCGCTGGATGTTGCCGCCCAGAAAAAGACGTTCCACGGCGGGACGATGGGAATTAACTTAAGCGGCGTCGATTTCGTGCCGGATGTACCGAACAACACGGATAACTACAGCCAGAAGTGGGGCTACAGTGATATCACTAACCAGTTCGGTATGGCGCGCGCTGAATACGACATCCTGAATAACTGGACGGTCTACGGCGGCGCCGGGGCGCAACATGCGCATGAAACCGGGATTTATACCGCGCCAAAATTACTGGACAGATCGGGTGATGCTGTCGTCAATGTGCTGTATACCAACCGTATTATTGACGCGTTCAGCAGTATGGCGGGTATTCGCGGCGAATTTGATACCTGGTCGGTCAGCCATAAGGTGAACCTGGGCTATTCGGCGGTGATCAAACGCGATAAAACGGCATGGCGTATGAACTGGGCTAACCCTGGCTCCATGACCAATATCTATGACAACCATGATGTGCCAATGCCGCAGTGGGATCTCGCCGGCGGCAACTATCACGATCCGCTGACAACCTCCCGAAACCGTACTCAGGGTTATCTCCTCAGTGATACGCTGGGATTCTTTGATGACCAGGTGCTGCTGACCGTTGCCGCGCGTAATCAGAAAGTGGTGGTGCGTAACTACAGCAATGCGACCGGTGAAGAAGACACCGCTTCTCGCTATACGGAAAGTCGATGGATGCCGACCTACGGTATCGTATATAAGCCGTGGGACACGGTGTCACTGTATGCCAACCACACCGAGGCATTACAGCCGGGTGAAAACATTACCGATCAGGAGTCGCCGGATTACGGTAAAAGCATCGGTATTCTGCACTCTAAGCAAAATGAAGTGGGCGTGAAAATTGATTTCGGCACTGTCGGCGGTAGCCTGGCGCTGTTTGAGATTAAGAAACCGTCTGTGATTAAGAACGAGACGACGCAGGAATATTCGACCGATGGCGAGCAGCGTAACCGGGGTGTGGAAGTTAACCTGTTTGGTGAGCCGGTTTACGGTCTGCGTCTGAACAGCAGTGCGACCTGGTTACAGCCGAAACTGACCAAAACGCAGGATGGCGTCAACCAGGGGAATGATGCTTCCGGTACTCCACGTTTCACCGCCGTTCTCGGTGCTGAATATGATATCCGGCAGGTTGATGGGCTGACCGCTACCGCGCGACTGAATCACACCGGCTCGCAGTATGACGGCGCCGCCAATGAGAAGAAGCTGGACAGTTACACCACGCTTAACCTCGGCGTTCGTTACCGGATGCGCGTAAACCAGGAGCAGAATGAGATGGTATGGCGTTTAGGGGTGGATAACGTCACCAACGAGCAATACTGGTCTGGTGTATCCGACTACGATGGCGTGTATGTGTTCCGTGGCGAACCGCGTACCCTGAAGCTGTCTGTTAATTACGACTTCTGAGTTAAAAACGGGCAGGGATGCCCGGTAGTAATGCCGGATGACGGCTTCGCCTTATCCGGCCTACGGTACTACGGTGTGGTGAGATTGTAGGCCCGATAAGCTTGCGCCATCGGGCAACCGGCTATGATGATTTCTGAAATTCGCTGACGGTTTCCCACGCAATCTGCTGCAATGCTTTTGTGGTGGCAGGGGTCATATCCGTGTCTACGGGCAGCGCTCCGCCCACTGGCGACTGGTTATACAGCGTGGCAAAGAACACACAGGCGGCTAAATAGGTTCCTGCGATGGAAGGGTGTACGCCATCGTGGTAATAAAGATTAATTTCCGGGTGTGCTTTACGCGCTTTTTCAAAAGCCAGGCCGACCGGCGCGACATAGCCGCCAGTTTTCTGCGCAATGGAAACATAGGCGTCAGCAAGTTTCTGTATATCCTCTGGTTGATCCCGCTTTGCCCAGGTCATGAAGTACACGACTTTTGAACCTGCCTGATGCGCCATATCCGCCATTTTTGTCGCGGATTCGATGAAATTCTGCCGGGTGCTCTCTTTCTGTGAGATCGTCTCCGTGGAGTTGCCTTGCAAGATGACAACGTCCCATTTTTGCAATGTATTCTGATAGGCGAGATTATGAATTTGCCAGCCTAAATGACCGCTTGAGATGGTGATCCCCCGATATTTATACCCTTTCGCGTGATTCGGCAGTAAAGAGCGCGTCAGATCCCGCAACCGGGTATTAATATTGTTGTTATAGAACGTAAACGAGTTGCCATACAGCGCGACAATTTTATTATCCCCCTCTATTTTTGCATAGGGTGAGGGCGCTAATAGCGCATCAGCATGCACACATAAACTGCCAAATAAAAAAGTTGATGCAAGGGATAACTGCATTATTCTTTTCATAAATCACCTGTCAGAAGTCATAGCGGAGTCCAACGATGAGCGCGTCATCATTGACTTTTTGGTTTTTATTGGCGAAGGCTTTATCGTAAGTAAATGATAACCAGGTATCATCGGCTAATGTTATTTGTGTTTCGACACGCCAGTCCTCTTTTTCATAGACGGATTTATCTTTCTCATCCAGGAAACTGTAACCGGTAAGGAATTTAAATTTACCGTATTTCCAGGACAGTAATGAATCCATGCCTTTAAAGTCATTGTCGCTTTTATTATCGCGCGCAATGGATGTGCGTAATGCGGTGACGGCGGCTTCAACGTTCTTATAGCTGAGCTGCAAGCCTGCCATGATCTGGTCGTTTTGATTCCGGCCATCGGTGGTTTTTACACCATCCTGGCGTTTATAACGGCTGGCGGCAATCGCCGGTGTGAGTCTGAAATCCCCCAGTCTGAGCGTGTTTCTGTAACTGGCCATTGCGCCATAATCCAGAGCTTCATTACTGCTGCCATTGCCCGCGACCCACGCCAGCTGTATCTCATTGCCTGCAAATTTAGCATTCCATTGTACGGTGCCGTCCTGGCGGTTGAACTGGTAGGAGTCATCAATGGTGGTGATGCCGTAGCTGTAAATATTCGGCGTAAAGTTTTTATATTTATCAGTCATTTTCATGACCTGATACAACGGGTTTTTAGTCCTGCCGACAATCAGTTCGCCCCAGGTTTTATTGGACAAACCAATATAGGAGTAGCGCGCTTTTAAATCGCTATCCCCGGTATTGCTGTCGTTTTTTTCGGTTCGCACCTGCCATTCCAGACGGCCCACGATCTTTGTCTCGGGGATAAAATCCAAATCCCGGGTGAGGTAAATCCCCAGACGGCCACCCAGATTCGTTCGTGTTTCGCTTCCGGCATAAGAGTTTTCTCCGCTGGCAATTTTACCTTCTACACGGCCATAAATATCCAGCGTATTTCCATCTTTATTATAGATACTCATCGCATATGAGGAGGTTGTCATCCCCATCAGTAGAATGAGTGAAATAATTTTTATTTTCATAGCATCCCCAGAAAACAATAGTTAGCTTATTTGTCTGTTCGAGTGAGCGGTTTATCGCAGGGGGGATTGTTCTGGAAAAAAGGAAAGTCATGATATGGGAATTATTTTTTCTCATTACAAAATGTGATTTTTAGCGCATAACGATGTCCTGTTTTATCGTGTTGCTAAATTTAATGGTGATTATTTGCGAAAAGTTAAAGCAAAGCGAAATACGCGTTGCACTAACAAGGCAACTCATTGTGATAGCTATCTCATTTTTGTGTTTTTCGGGTGTTAAAAAGGGAAAACAAAATTCTCATGACGTATTTTATGAATGGGAATTTTATTTTCCCCTGTTAATCAGTTGGCCGATCCCGCAAGATTCATTCACGACCTTTTATATTAAGATGCTTTATATTGCCGGAGAGTCGCAGTATGTACGGTAAGCAAACAACAGTATTTGATTCTGACCTCTATTCATCGCTCTTTACCGAGAGTCGGATGCGGGAAATCTGGTCTGACGACAATCTGCTTCGCTGCTGGTTGACGTTTGAAGCAACGGTAGCGCGCGTGCAAAGCGAGCTGGGCATTATTCCTGAACAGGCGGCGATTGAAATCGAGCAGGTATGTCAGAACATCGAGATAAACTGGCCTGCTTTAGCCCAGGGAACGCAAACGGTAGGCATGGCGATTAAGCCCTTGATCGACCAGATTTCGGCTGCTGGCTCTCCGTTGGTTAGCCGCTATCTCCACTGGGGATGCACCACCCAGGATCTGCTGGACTCCGGCGTGGCGATGCGATTACAGCAGACGCTGCAACGGGTATATCAGCAATTGATTGAGGTAGGGGAAGAGATGAAGGGCATGGCCTTAAAGCATGCCCGCACCGTTATGGTTGCGCGCACCAATTCGGTTGATGCATCCGCCACGACCTGGGGGCTGCATGTCTCCGGCTATCTGGCGGAGGTGAATCGGCATCTGAACCGGCTGCAACAGCTCTATCCCCGGGCGATTACGGGTCTGTTTGGCGGCGCGGTGGGGAACCTTGCCTCCGTCGGTTCTCAGGGAATGGCGACGCGTGAGCGGTTGATGCGGGCGCTGGGACTAAACGTTCCCTGTGGTATAAACAATGCCAGCCAGGATGCAATTGTTGAAGTGGTTCAATGCTTTGCGCTGATTCACGGTACGCTCTGCCGTCTGGCGAATGACGTGGAAACCCTGGGACGCACCCCCATCGCGGAAGTGCTTGAAGGTGAGGGCGGCGGAGGCTCCAGCACCATGCCGCACAAGGCTAATCCGCGCGCCAGCAATATGATTCAGACGCTGGCGAGGATGGGCTGGATGTACGCCTCCGGCGCGCCTGCGATGCTGGATCAGCAGGATGTGCGCGCGGCGTCGATGAGAGTATTGAACTGGACTATTCTACCCGAGGCGTCGAACGCCTTATCGGTCAGCCTTAGCCGGGCCAAAAAGCTGCTTTCCCACCTTATTGTGAATGAAGACCGAATGCGCGCTAATTTTGACTGCTCGAAATCTTTCATTATGTCGGAATCGATTACGATGAGTCTGGCGAACAAAATAGGGCGAGAACCCGCTTATAATTTAGTTAAAGCGCTGCTCAGTCAGGCGAATGGTGAGCAAAGTCTTATCGACATTGTCCACGCCAGCCCGGAAATTCGGGCGTCGTTATCCGCAGAAGAAATTGCCGATGCCTGCGAGCCGTTGTCTTATATTGGTTGCAACGATGCGCTGATTGCCGAGACCCTCGCGCGGTTTGATGAAATGAAAGTCATCGATATTGCGTAGCGCTTTATGTCGGGAGCGTCCCTCCCGACTCTGCTGGTCAGGTATTATGTGAAGAAGCGGAAAATGTCTCAAAGAAGAGAAACAACTCTTCCAGTTGGGCAAAGTTGCCTTCATTGTCACTCTTCTCATAGGCCAGATGCAGAATCAGTTCGATAAAAAAGAAACCGAGAATTCGGCTTTGAAAAATGGACTCCACGTCGCTTGGCAGGACAAACTGAAGATCGCAGAATTTACCGTAAGGATTGGCATCAGAATTGGTGATCAGCACGACGGTCGCATTTTTCTTTCTGAACCATTTCGCGATATTGAGTGCGACCCGGTTAAAGCGATAGTAGGAGAATACGATCAGAACATCATCTGGTTCGATGTTTATCAGACACTTGGGCAACTCGCTGATGTCGGTAGGCAGAAGAGTGATGTTGCTGCGAAAGTACTTTAACAACGTACAAAAATGCAGCGCCATCGCATGGGAGGAGGAAGGGCCGACCACATAAATATGGCGCTGGCTGTTGAGTACCAGTTCGATGAATTTATTCAGGCTATCGATGCTGATGGTCTGTTTAAAACCATTAAATAATGAAGTGACTTTATTATTAAAGGTATCAACAATCTGTTCTGTTTTGGTGGTGTTTTTAGGCCGCTGGCGACTGTTTTTCTCAAAAGGCGCGGCGATTTTGTTTTTTGACAGCGTGGTATCCAGCGCTCTTCTGAAAGCCGCATAGCCGGTAAAACCGACTTTATTCAGAAAGCGCCCGATGGTTGCTTTGCTCACGGCGGCATTCTGGGAAAGATCGACAATCCCATGATAAGGTAATTCGCTGAAGTGTTTATTAATATAGTCATTAAGCCGACATTCAGACTCGGTCAGGTCACCAATATTTTGGGTGAGTGAATTATACTCATCCAGACTTAATGTGTTTTTTCTGTACATGTGTAGTACCCGGTGACGTTTTATATTGAGATTGTTATATGAAAAGATACCTCTGCCGTCAATCATTCCGTGGCTGGCAATTTAGTAAAACGTCTTATTTTCTGCGGGATCGCGCCCCATGTAGATAAGATGCGATCTTACTCACAAAAAAATATGGGAAAAGCCCTTTCCCATATTTTATAGCACGGTGGTTTATTACGATTAAATCGACAGTGCAATTATTTAATACCGTGAACTGACGGACATATTCTCATGGCAATATGTATGAGCAGGTTTTTAGCTGTTGGTGAAAATGCTGCTTGCATAAGGCTGACATCTCTGATTTGTATGGTATAGGGATTGTTGTTATGACTGCATTTATTATAGCAATAGTGATAACAGTAATTGCCGCGTGGTTAATTGTGAAAAATTACCAGCCGCAAACTGTGTTATTATTCGCGGGGCTGGCGTTATTAACAGTTACCGTTCTGTTTTACCCAGAGAATAGTATTCTTTATGGTAAAGCAAAATCTACCGGGTCAACCTGGCTGGATATCTTCAGTTTTGCAAAAGAGTCTTTAACCACGCAAATCGCGGGTATCGGCTTAATTATTATGGCGGCGGGGGGATTCGCCAGTTATATGGATCACATCAAAGCCTCGAATGCGATGGTGAATATGTGTATTCGTCCCTTGCAGGTCATTAAAGCGCCTTATCTTATTCTTGCGCTGGGCTACATTTGCGCGCAGCTTCTGCATGTGGCGATCTCCAGCGCTGCCGGGCTGGCGATGTTATTACTGGTGACGTTCTTTCCCGTTCTGGTGCGGCTGGGCGTCAGTAAAGCGTCCGCTGCCGCGATGATCGGCCTGTGCGCGTTTATGGATCTTGGCCCGGCGGTTGGAACGGCGAATCTTGCGGCCAAACATGCCGGAATGGAAAGCGCGATTTACTTTGCGCACTATCAGATGCCGGTGGCGGTTGTGGTTATGCTGGCCGTCGCGGTGGTGATTTTCTTTACCGCCAAATATTTCGATAAAAAAGATGGGTTTGTTCCGGGGACGGAAGAGGTTGCTGAAGCGGAAGAAGAAGGACGCAAAGTGCCCGCCATTTATGCGCTGCTGCCTGTATTGCCCGTCATTCTGGTTCTGGTTTTCAGCCCGCTGGCGATCGCATCCATCAAAATTGACGTTGTGACGGCGATGATCCTCGGGGCGGTGGTCGCTTTTTTCTTCGAGCTGTTCACCACGCGTGATTTCCGCGCCTGTTGCAAAGGGTTGCAGGTATTTTTCAAAGGAATGGGAAGCATGTTTACCAGTATCGTTTCTTTACTGGTCTGTGCGGATATCTATGCCCAGGGGCTACAGAAAATCGGCGCAGTGGACTATCTCCTTCAGTCTGTACAAAGCGCTGGTCTGGGCTTTACCAGTATGACGCTGGTGATGACGGCGCTGGTAGGCGTTACCGCGGTATTAACCGGTTCTGGCGTGGCGGCATTCTTCTCCTTTTCCGGGCTGGCGCCCTCTATCGCGGCGAAGTTTGGTGAAAGCGCGGTCAATATGATTCTGCCTATGCAGCTGATGGCGGGAATGGGGCGCTCTATTTCTCCGGTTGCGGGTATCATTATCGCCGTGAGCAAAGCGGGCGAATGCTCACCGTTTATGATCGTCAGAAGAACGCTGCTCCCGGCGCTGGCGGGGATTGCCGCGATGTTGATTGCCAACTATGTGCTGATTTAACGCTTTTCTTATTACCGGGTTTAACTCATGGACAGCAACGTGACACACGATGTTTTATACGTCCCGTTTACGGGGAAACTGTTACTGGAATCGCCGTTATTGAATAAGGGGAGCAGTTTTACTCAGCAAGAGCGGAATGATTTTAATCTTAATGGATTGTTGCCCTGCGCTATCGAAAATATTGATGAGCAAGCGGAACGCGCTTACCAACAATATCTGGAGGCGGAGTCTGATAACGCGCGGCATATTTATTTGCGTAATATCCAGGATACGAATGAGACGCTATTTTATTACCTGCTGAAAAAACATCTCCCGGAAATGCTGCCGATTGTTTATACCCCGACTGTTGGCGCGGCCTGTGAAAAGTTTTCCGGGATTTACCGTCGCGCCAGAGGGGTCTTTATTTCGTGGCCCGATCGCGAACGTATTGACGATATTCTGCATGATATCCCGAGACACGATATCAAAGTGATTGTGGTGACGGACGGGGAACGCATTCTGGGACTGGGCGATCAGGGCGTTGGGGGAATGGGGATACCGATTGGCAAACTGTCTCTGTATACCGTTTGCGGCGGGGTAAATCCGGCGCATACGTTGCCCGTTATGCTGGATGTCGGGACAAACAATCCGCGATTATTAGACGATCCCCGCTATATGGGCTGGCGGCATCCGCGCATCACCGGTGAAGACTACTTTGCGTTTATCGGTATGTTCATCGCTGCGGTGAAACGTCGCTGGCCGGATGTATTGCTGCAATTTGAGGACTTTGCCCAGCATACTGCGGTTCCTTTGCTGCATTGTTATCGTGATGAGCTGTGCTGTTTTAATGATGACATTCAGGGAACGGCGTCGGTCGCGCTGGCGACAATTTTAGCGGCCTGCCGCGCCAGCCAGCGTGATTTTAATCAGCAGACGATGGTCATCGTTGGCGCAGGGGCGGCGGGTTGCGGCATTGCCCGCCATATCATCGCCTGCCGGGTGGCCGAAGGTATGGACGCCGCAGAGGCCAGCAAAACGATTTTCATGGTGGATCGCGACGGCCTGGTGATGACCACCGCCTCGTCGCTGGCTGATTTTCAGGTTCCGCTGGCGCAGCCTCCTGAAATGCTATCTGGATGGGCATACGCTGGCGCGACGCCATCCTTGCTGGAGGTCATTCATAACGCGAAACCTGGCGTGATGTTGGGCGTTTCAGGGCAGGCGGGGCTGTTCACTGAAGAGGTGGTGCGTACGATGTATCGCCACTGCGAGCGCCCGATTATTATGCCGTTGTCTAACCCGACCTCCAGAATGGAGGCCCGGCCGCAGGATCTTATCCGCTGGACTGATGGACAGGCGATTATCGCAACGGGAAGCCCTTGTGAGCCGGTAGATTTTGCCGGACGTACGATACCGGTATCGCAGTGTAATAATGTGTATATCTTTCCTGCCATTGGTCTTGGCGCAATTGCCAGCGGCGCCAGGAGGATCACGGAAACGATGCTGATGGCGGCGAGCCGCGCGCTTGCCGACGCCTCGCCTTTGGTGCGTCATCATGGCGGAGGATTGCTGCCGGAAATCAATATGATATGCGATGTAACCCGCCGTATTGCCTTTGCGGTGGGGAAGGCGGCGCAGCTGTCCGGCGTAGCGGATGCGCTGGATGATGCAGTGCTGACACAGCGCATTACGGCGCATTTTTGGCTACCGCACTATCGTCCTTATAAACGCCGTGCTATCTAGTTTTTGGCTATGAATGCTCCGCTTCGGCAGTCGCGCCGGAGCGGGGCCGGGCGTATTAATAAAAAATACAAGGCGATAAAAAATAAAGGTAAGGAATAAAACTGACATCATAAGTTGAAAAATAAAACTTCATTAGCCTGCGATGCATTGCGTGGATTGTGCAACTTCATGATATGTATTTAATTATTTTTGAAAGCGGATGTGCGGCCTTATACAAGGTCAGATGGACGACGGTTAATTAAAATGCTGTTTTTATTTTATGTGGGGAAAACCTTATTCAGAGCGATCGAAATAAGTAAAGAATTGCGGATAAATGTCGTTATAACACTTATCCAAACCGATCGAGACCCTACCCCATGATGTGGAAAACAACTCAAGCCCGAGTGACACTCCTGCTTATAAGTTTTTTTGTTATATTACTGTTGGTTACGTTTGTTGTTATCAAACAATTTGTCTCTCCGCAGATTATTGCAACGGAAACCAGAAATATAAGAGCCACGGTCGAGCTGCAAAGTGACGCGATAAAAGAGCAAATGAACCGCGTTAAAGCGCAGCAGCGCACGATCACCGAACTGGTTTCCGGGCTTCAGAGCGATCAAATTGACGCGCTCTTGCCGCTGTTTGTGAACCAGTATGGCGATCTGAATGTTTTTGGCGGCGGCATCTGGCCATTACCCGGGCTGCGCGAGCCGGGCCGCGATAAATTCAGCACTTTTTATGCGCGCGATGCCGGTGGCGTGCTCCAGCTTAATACGGTCTGGAACCAGCCGGAGTCAGAAAAATACTGGGAACAGCCGTGGTATAAAGACGGTATGGCTGCGCCAAAAGGTGAGTGTGCATGGGCCAAAGCCTACCAGGATTCGGCCAGCCCGCAGCCGAGAACCAACTGCGCGATGACAATCTGGAAAGAGGGAAAGGCCTGGGGTGTCGCCACTATCGATGTGACGTTGGGCTTTTTTAACCAACTGGCAAAAGAGATGGGGAAGGCGGTCGAGGGAACCGTATTAATTGTTGAGTCTGATGGCAAAATTGTTGGGAACGGCGCGCCGACTCAAGGCAATACCGCATTGATGAATGTGCGCGATTTGAATATTCCGTCAGCTTTACCGCTGCTCAATCTGCTGAGCCAGGGGCAAAAAGCGGAATATGAGGGCGGCTATGACGGCGAAGACGGCGCCCATTCGCTGTTTGTTTTGTCGATAGAAGGCAGCCCGTGGTATCTGGTGATTGATACGCCCAGCAGCAACCTGGTGCGCCAGTCTAATGCGATACTGACAACACTCACGCTCGTGCAGACGGTGATCGGCCTTATCATTGTCCTTGTCCTGATGCTGATTGTGCGCAACATTTTCAGGAATGTGACGCTGCTGAACAGGAACATAGAGGCGCTATCCGGCGGCGGCGCCGATCTCACGCAACGGCTTGTGGAAAGTAAAAGCCCGGAATTTAATGCCATCATCAATAACTTTAATAAATTCATCGCGTTCCTTCAGGATTTGATGCAGCAGGTTGGGCACAGCTCCTCGGCAATTTCTTCCGCTTCGCGGCAGATCGCCGGAGGAAACCTGGATCTCTCCTCCCGTACGGAAGAACAGTCCGCTTCCATTGTTGAAACGGCGGCGTCGATGGAGCAGCTCACCAGCACCGTACGGCAAAATGCGGAGAATGCGTTGCAGGCGAACAGGCTGGCGACACAGGCTTCCGACGCGGCGAAAGCGGGAGCTTCAGTGGTCAATGACGTGGTTGCCACAATGAGCAACATCAATGATTCATCCTCAAAAGTGGTGGAAATCATCAGCGTAATTGATGGCATCGCGTTCCAGACCAATATTCTGGCGCTGAACGCGGCGGTTGAAGCGGCGCGGGCCGGTGAGAATGGCCGTGGTTTTGCCGTCGTTGCCGGTGAGGTGCGTTCTCTTGCGCAGCGAAGCGCCCAGTCCGCGCAGGAAATTAAGAAGCTCATTGAAGAATCGGTCAGCAGTATTGAGCAAGGTAGCGGTCTGGTTCGCCAGGCGGGTACGACAATGGACGGCTTAATGGAGAAGGTTGAAGACGTGAGCGTTTTAATCTCTGAGATCAGCTCCTCAAGCGATGAGCAAAGTCGCGGAATTGAGCAGATTAATATCGCCATTACTCAGCTTGATAGCGCGACCCAGCAGAATGCGGCGCTGGTAGAAGAGGTTGCCGCAGCGGCCCAGTCAATGGAATCGCAAACCGAGATGCTTGAAAAAGTGGTCGGCAGCTTCAAACTCTGAAAAGCGGTATAACAAAACGCGCAGCATGATGGGGGTTAGCCCTTCGCCGGACCGTGGAACACGTCGGTCTCAGAAAAGTTATCCCCTGTCATGCGGCGCTCTATGAAATCAGTAAGGCGCAGCGTACGTTCAGCGAGGTGCGGGATGTTTCGGTAAAAATTGCTGGATTATCTCCGGCAGACGATCGTGAGTGATGGGCGGCGAGAAAAGATAGCCCTGAAAGCGGTCAACTCCCAGCGCTTTCAACTGATTGAATTTCTCCAGACTATCGACGCCTTCGGCAATACAGCGGCTCTGCGTCAACTGGCAGTAATAGAGCAGACTCTTTATCAGCGCCAGTGCATGTGGATCGCGTTGAAAATCATTCACGATACTCATATCCAGCTTGTAGCCGCTAAAGCGGATTGTCCTGACGGGAAACATTACGCTGCTGTGTGAAAAGCAGTCATCAAGGAAGATGCGAAAGCCTTGCCGTTGGATTTTGTCCATATTTTCTGCTGTTCTTCCTTGCTGATGCAGATCGACCGTTTCTGCAAATTCCAGCACTAATCTACCCGACCATTGCGGCTGCTGTAGCTGCTGGCGCGCCGTTTCCATCATCCGCAGCAGGTTTTCGTGGTTGGCGATGCAGGGTGGAATATTTATTGAGAACCAGAACTTACCCTGGTGTTGGTTAATGTTCTGGATTGCTATTTGTAGCACAAAGGCCGTGAGCAGAAGCCAGGCGTATTCGGCGTGGATCTGCGGCAAAAATTCGCCGGGAAGCAATACGTTGTCGCCTCTTCTCCAGCGGGAAAGGATTTCAACCCCCTGCAACCGCAGGTGGCCGTCGGTTATGGGTTGAAATACCGGGAATACCTGTTGGCTATGAATGGCATGGATAAATTCGCGCTCAAAGGGAGATAGCGCGGCGATGAGCTGCTTGTTGTGAGTCTTGCTCTGGCTTCCAGGAAAGCGGGTAATCAGATGCGGGTGAGACGCCACCATCTTTTTTAGTCCTGACGTTCTTTGATTATAAAGTGTTTTCTGGCTCACACCGCGGATCTTCGCCTGTGTGTTGATGCTGTACCCGTACAGAAGAGAGAGGGTGGCGCTCAATTCCGTTTTACTTAACCCCGCTGCCGGTTTGCCCTGTATCTGCGCGTCTAAAAAGGACAATTGCTGGAGTTTCGGGTATTGCAGGAAGTCACCCTGTAGCAGCGCTGCCAGTTGTTTCCCAGGAAGGTCGGAAGCGACCGCCCGGACGGCGGTAAGTTGCCGTTTATCAGGAACATGGTAGAGCAGCGTTTGCCATAGCCAGGCGGATGGACTACGGCTAAGGATCAGCATGGGCAACGGTGTTTCTGCCTCAGCAAGCAGGAAGGCGGCTTCCCTAAGAATAAACAGCAGCCAGTAAGGATCGTCAGGGAGAAAAACGACAATCCTTCCGACCTCGGATGTTAGCTGTAGCGAAAGGCGCTCCTGCGTCTGGTGTTGCAGTAGCACCGGTCGCCGTTGACCGCAGGTCATCATTCTGGCGAGTCCTTCCGCCGCCATTGAACAGGGAGACAGGATATAGTCCACCCTTGTTTTCTCCAGCGAGGAGGGAGGGTTACTGGTAAACAAATGTCACCCCGATGATCGACTGTACGTTGCCCGCCGTGACCTGGCCGCTGGTGCGCGCGTAGGTTGCGGTTAAGCCAAGATTTACCGGCGATGTGCCGACCGTGCCCAGTGCTACGGTGTTGTTAGCGGGAACAACACTACCGTATCGGGTCATCTGAACGCCGATACCCTGCGCCGCTGAGGAGGACGCGGTGTTGCTGAAAATAGAGTTGGCGGCATCGACGGTCGTACCTGAGAGGTAATAGCCGAGGTTCTGGTTTTGCGCACAGTGTACAGTGACCGGCACGGCCATTGAGCCGGGATAGTCTGGAAGCGTCACGGTGACATCACGCGCTGATACGTCGCATCCCCCAGTAGGGACAACAACATTATTGTTGGCGTAAATATTCCAGATGAAATTATTCGGGTTTCCGTCGCTGGCCACTTTATGCATATTCAATTGCGCGATGAGTTCGCCAGAGTTGATGACGACGCCTCCCGCTGCTCCGGTAGCGGTCAGATACATGCGCAGCGGCAATCCGCGATAATCCGTATGAGTGATGGTATAGACGGATGAATTACCGTTCATCGGCAAAGGATACGTATTTCCCGCCCAGTAAACGCTCCCCGTAAACGCCGCAAGCGCGCCACCGAAGGCGGAACCGCTGGTTAAATTGATGTAGTCAATGATAGAGCCGCCGGAGGAGTCGTTTTTACAGGAAACTGAAGAGGATAAATCTACGACCAGGTTTTGACCCACTCCAACAGATGGCGTCAGGTTTACATAGACATTCGCTGACCCTGAGGTCATGGTCTGCCCGGTATCATTGACTTTACAGGTGAATGCCGCAGCATCCAGCGACCAACCCATCAGCAGCAGTGTGGTGAATAGCGCGATGATTTTTTTCATGACAAACTCTCCTGACTCAGGCGTAGGTATAGGTGACGCTAATCACCGCCTGAATAGTTCCCTGGGTGGCACCGCCGTTGACCGTTAACGCTCTGACCTGTAACGGAAAACGGGTGGACTGCGTTGAGTCATCCACCTGAACGGATTTCGTGGCGCCATTGTTTAACGTGGTGCCTGCGTCATCCTGCAATTCGAGCTGAATATTGCCGGCGGTCCCCTGGTTTTTGTAATAACCGGTGCTGTCTGCGGTTCCGCTAAAGGTTGCGATGACCCGGGAGGTGCCGATCGGACAGTTAGTGAGTTCCAGCGCGGTACTGTGCCAGGCGGAAGCCGAACCTGCGGTTACCAGGCTGAAGGTATACAGGTCACCGAGGTCAACGGCGGCATTGGTGGTAGACACCGTGCACGGCTTCGCCACCACCTTCCCGTTGACGGTAATCGTGATATCAGCGGCCTGAAGCCCTGAAGAGGCCGCTGTCAGTACGCTTGCCAGAAGCCACCCTACATAGTTGCGTTTCATCTCAGCCTCCGGTTACTGAAATTCAAGCGTGAATGTTGCTGTGGCATTGACGTGCCCGGCGGTGACCGGAATCTGCGTAGCCATCAGGCGTGCATAAAAGTTGAGGATGTTGGTCTGCCCAGGCGTGAGCGTGGTCCACGCGATGGATGATGACGCGGCGTTGAGCGGCAGCATCGTCTGTTGGTTATTGAGGATCTGCACGCCCATGCCTGCGGCTGCCGAGGCACCGCTATCGATCTTCAATAGACTGGTGTTGCTGCCATCCTCCGTGCCGGTAAAGCCGACTTTGACTGCCGTAACCGAGTTACCGCAGGGAGAGAGGACAATACGGAATGGGACGAGCGGGGTTGTCGCCCCCACCGCATTAAACTGTTTGGCAGCGTTATTCATCAGGTCAACGGTAAAATCTTTTGACTCTCCCGCGACAGCGCATGCATTGTCGCGGACGTAGCCGCTAATCGTAATCGTGCTGTCGGCGGCGAAGACATTGACGCAGGCCAGCGTCAGCACAGCGCCGAGGAAATACAGTGGTTTTTTCATCATCATTCCTTCCTTAACGGCACTCTGCAAAGAGCTGGCTCAGCACATGTTTCTGGCTCTCTTCCGGCAGGCGATACCGGGCCATGCAGTTGGCCCCTGGGCCTTCGCCCCATTTCACCTGAACGCTTCCCGCCAGCGGCATGCCGCTCAGGTAGACCTGGCCGTTATCTGCCACGATGCTGCCGCTCTGGTTATCGCCGGAAGTGACCATAGCGCCGAATGGCACGGGTTTGCCGTTGTGCGTCAGCGTCATCAGGATTTTTACCCCGACGTGGGCTTTAAATTCGGCGCGGACGATGGCGCCGTGGGTCGGCACGACGCTGACCACCGCATCATCGAGATCGACGTTATCCGCCAGGGTGTTGGTATCCAGCGCGACGCGGTTTTCCCTGTACTCAGTGGCGTACGGCATGACGGCATAACCGCGCCAGTCGGTACGTACGCCGGTCTGGTTCTCGACTTTCACGTCTCCGGCGCCAGGTGCTTTAATCAGCACTACCGTGTCATTTAATGGCTGGCTTAAGGTGATGCCGTTGGCATGGGCGAGTACACCGCCGCTCATCCCGTAGTACAGCTGTTTAAATCCATCGCTGTGGCTGTAGCCCACGTTAGCGTTGCCGTAGCCGCCGCGATAGTTCATCGCCGCGTAGCCGGTTCCGCCATTGTTGCCTTCGCCACCGCTGGCATAACCGGTTTGCATGCTGTAGCTCAGGTTATTGTCTTCCAGCAGCGTGCCGTAAAGACCGGCCAGGTTAGTCATCCGGCCATCCAGGTCGTGCGACATGCTGTAGCTGGCGCTTGCGTGCCGCCAGACGGATTTGCTGTCGGAACGCAGCCAGTGGCTGAACGGAATATTGACGTTGAACGCTAACATCTGGTCGCGGCCCTGTTGCCAGGCGTTTTTGGTCAGGCTGTAGCTCAGCGTCCAGTTGATATCGTCAACGGCGGCATTTAACCCCAGCTGTAGCTGTTCGTCGGCCTTGTTGGTTGACCAGTAAGTTTGACGGCTGCCATTCACATACAGTGTGGCAGTGCGTCCCAACTGCTGCGTTATGCTCATCTGAACCTTGCCCCGCTTGTTATAAGCAAGGTTGTAGTAGTCGGTGAATTTGGGTTTGACCTGAATCACGCCATCCTGGGTTTCAACGTCATAGCCACTCATCCTGCGGTAAGTGGTGTCGGCAAAGCTGTAATAGCCCTGGGTGGAATAACGGTATCCCACCAGTTGGACGTTGGTGCCGGTCTCATAGAGCGACTTGTTATAAAGGAAGCGTATCGATTGCCCCTGGTGAGAGCTGTCGTCAGGCAGGGTGGCGTTGGCCTGAGTTGCATCCAGCGAAACCGCGCCGAACTCGCCCATGTTCTTACCGACCCCTAAATTGAAGGCGCGATAGTTGTCGGCCAGTTGGGTGCCGCCATACAGCGTCCAGCCTGCCGGGAGCCCGTGCAGGAGGGTGCTCTGGAAGAACTTTGGTTTTTCCTGCTGGTCGTTGCCGCTGCGGTATTCACCAGCGGTCACTGCATAACGGGTGTGCCCTTCACGCTGTAACATTGGCACCGTAGACCACGGCACGCTGAAGACCTGGCTGGTGCCATCGGCCTCTTTGATGGTGACCTGGAGATCGCCGCCGTTGCCTGCGGCGTAGAGATCGTTAATTGTGAAGGGGCCCGGCGGCACCGTGCTCTGGTAGATTTCATAGCCGTTTTGTTTGATCGAGACCTGCGCCGTGCCGCGCGCAATGCCGTGGATGACCGGCGCAAAGCCTTTCTGGCTATCCGGCAGCATATTGTCGTCAGAGGCTAACTGGGCGCCACGGAAGTTAATCCCGTCGAAGATATCGCCGTTGGTGTAGCTGTCGCCAAGCGTCAGGCGGGCGCGCAGGGGGGTAATATCGCGCTCCAGCCAGCTGTTCACATGCTGCCATTTATTCTCATTACTGGACGCGCTACCGCCACTGCTGTAGCTCCAGATGGTGTTATCACGCAGACGCCAGGCGCCAAGGTTGAGGCCGCTTTGCAGGTTTAAATACGCGTAATTGCTGCTGTCGCTGGCATCGTTATGTACGTTGTTGCCGGTAAAGTTATAGTTCAGCAAACCGGCGTTAATCCCGTCATCCCAGAGTTCCGGTGGAATATAACCGCGCGCGCGATTGCCCATGAAAGCCTGCGGGACACTCAGGTACAGGCGCTGTTGGCTGACATCGAAGCGGGTGGTGGCATCTTTGACCATTTCCGTCAACGGTACGCAGGCGTCGGACGCCAGCGTATCCATACCGGTGATGGCCGACGTGCTTACCCCCATACCAGCGAGCTGGCTGCGGGTCAGGCACGGTTCCAGTCGATGACCGTTTGCGCCAGCGTTAAACGTGACGTCGCGGGTAGTTATAAAGCCATCGTTCAGATAGATATCCACGCGATAGGCGCCAGGCGGCACCTCTTGCCCGTTTTCAAACCCAGAGAGATCCGCAACGGCCGAGGGATCGTCGGCCAGGAAACGGGGGTTAAAATAGAGATCTGCCCGCGCGAAACCCGCGAGGCAAAGCGCCAATGGTATCTGCGCAAGGACAAAAATAGAGAATGCTTTGCGCCGGGCGCGTTGGGAACCCAAACGGTCCAGTCCGTATTTGAGATGTGACATAGTCCCTCCGGTCCGAAGTCGCCCGGCTGTCAGTTCTTAATTGTAATGTGCGGGGGAGTCCTGTTGGTGGACGGCCCCTGTGTTAACGCAGAACGCCCTTCATTTGCGGGGTCAGTGCGCCATAGTCATTAATCGTCCGGTAGGTAATGTTGCTACCGGCATCAGGTGGCAACTTGACCGAGGTTTTACCCATTGGCGGCACCAGCGCATTTTCCAGCACGCGCGTACCGGCATTGAGTTCGGTCACCGTCAGGTAATACGGCGTCGGGTTGTTGAGCGTCAGCGATGAACCGTCACGGTTAAAGGTCAGTTTTTCCGCCGCCTGATCCGGTGGCAGAGCCAGTTTCGTTGGGCGGTAGTAGAGTTTGATGCGGCTGATAATCGCCAGTTGTAAGGTGTTATCGCTGAGCTTTGATTTATCCATCGAAGGAATGGCTTTTACGTTTACCCAGAACAGGCTTTCCCGGTCCTGCGGTAACTGGTTGTTAGTGGCATCAATAATGCGCAAGGTATTCTCTTTCTTACCTTGCATCGCAAACAGCGGAGGGGTGATGACAAAACGACCATCTTTGCCGCCATCGGCGTTTTCAACCCATGACTGAATCAGATAGGTACTGTTATTGTCGTTATTGGTCACCGCCAGCTGAACCTGTTTTTGTCCGGCCGGATAGATAACCCGGGTTGCGCCCAGCGCCACGCCTGCTTCAGTGCTGGCGGAAAAACCGCTTGCGGCGAGCATCAAAAAGCCCGCCAGTAAGCCGCGTGTCATCTCCAGTGTTTTTTTCACATTTTCCCCTTTCGTACTCACCGTTGTTTCCTGTTTCCGGCATACCTGCTGGCTAATTACTGATAGGTCAGAGAGAACCAGATTTGAGCATTGGCGGCTCCCCCGGTGACCTGCTTCCCGGTTGCCCGATACTTCGCCACGAAATGAAGCGTGGTGGGGCCGCTATACAACTGCGTCCAGGCACCCGGCGGGCTGTTGAGTGGAATCAATTGATTGTCTTTATCAAATAAAGCGATGCCTACGCCGGTTGCTATTCCCGGCCCTTCGCCAACTGAAAGCACCTCCGGGTTTTTGCCGTCGGCAACTCCGCGAAATGACACGCCTACGCGCTGACTCACGGCAGTGCTGCAATCCTGTAGATGAATATCGAATGGCACGGGGTTGGCATCTTCCCCTGACGAATGAAACCGATTACTGCTGATCTGCCCCATATTGACCGTCATCTGTTGATCTCCTGCTTCAACGCGGCAGGATTCGGCAATAATGACACCCTGGAAACGCATGTTTCCCCCGGGCAACGTCACGTTCCAGTGATTGCCAGCCAGTGCCAGCGACGGAAACAGAAATATCAGCAGACCTGATCTCACTCCTTGCATCGTTATCACCCCTGTCCTGTTATGGATAACGGGCCATCCTGGCCCGGAATGCTTCCCTGTCAGACGTTTGAATTACTGGTATTGCACTTTGAAGGTTGCGTCTGCGTTCGCAGTACCGGCAGTTGCTGCGCCAGTTGCGTAGTAACGAGCCTGGAAAGGAATGATGTTAGTACCGTCATTCAGCGTGGTAGCGCTGCTGAAGGTCGCGCCATCCAGCCCCAGAGCGGTGCCAGTTTTGTCGAGGATCTGTACGCCGACGTTAGTCGCGCCGCCTGATGCGGAACCCTGTAGCGCCAGAACGGTAGGGTTGGCGCCATCAACAGCAGTACCTGTGAACGCAACGGAAGCCTGGGTCGCAACGGTCGTGTCGCAATCATCCAGTTGAATGTTGAAACCCACAGCGGAGCTGGTGTTGCCTTCAGCAGCGAGTTTGGCGGAACGAACCTGGCCTAACTGAACTGTCTGATCGATAGAACCGGCATCAACTGCACAAGCGGCGTTAACGATTTCCCCTTTAAAATGCACGGTGCCGCCGTTTACCGTGGTGGTGTCGGCCAGGGCTGCTGTGGAGCTCAGGGACAGTGCTGACAGAACAACGATTGCCAGTGTTTTGATTTTCATGCGGTTTTCCTTTAAACAATGTCGATATTACGAACCGAAACTGGCAGTCGTTGTACCTTCCTGGCATTTCAGGTTTAAGCCGAATAGTTCGACTGCCGATCTTGCGCAGTTTTTACCCAACTGATGAGTCAATTGGGACCATTTTGACTCGTCGCAATAAATTTCTTAATTTCGTTTTTTTATGCGTTGTTCTGGAATTTAATTCTTATTTTTTGGTTTTCTATAGATGAATATATCTGAGGTGATCGTGAGTTATATCAACAAGACAAGTGGAAAGCAGAACTCGACGTGCGGAGAAAAGGTGCGGAAAAAAGGTGAGGATGTATGAAACGTAAAAAAATGTGAGTAAAAAAACAATTTTAAATCAGTTGGATATTTTTTTTTCGCAAAAAAAATGGACTTACAGGTTGCAGAAAATTACAAAATTCCTCTACGATATAGACAGTTTGGTCCCAATTGACTTGTTCAATGTCTTATTTTTCCTTAGTTATCAATGAACTATATAGTTCATCATTTTTGATCTTCTGTTTTAGTAGCTTTTCCTCTAGCGGATTTACCCTTTCCCATAATCCTGCAAACCGGGCGGCATTACTGGCTGTATAACGTACGGTGTGGCGAATATTTCGGTGACCAAGGTAATCCTGGATTAGACGTGTATCTGTACCTCTTTCAGCAAGTTCATAACCACATGCATGTCGCAGCATATGCGGATGTGTGGTGGTGCTGGTTCCGGCCTTTTGGCCAGCAGAACGTATTATACGGTATGCCTGCTGGCGGGAAAGTTGTGAGCCTTTGCGGGAAATAAACACCGCGTTTATTTTCTGCGCTCCCTTCCAACTCGCACGAACCCGGCTCCAGCATTCAATGGCTTCACACTCGTCCGGCATGAGGGGATGAATAGTAGAAAAACCATTTTTCAGTCGGCGGATATTGATCCGACCTTCATAAAGATCAAAATCCCGGTAATGCAGGTTCAGTAGTTCACTTATACGCATTCCATGACGAAAGGCCAGCAGGATAAGACAATAATCTCGCTCTCCTGTCTGGCCATGACGTACGGCTTTCATCATGGCCTGAACTTCTCTGGCAGTAAGAAAACGGCGTCGGTTCATAATATTTCTCCTGGTATCAGAATGATAAAGAGTCAGCTCCAGTGATACGAATAACTGATAGCTAAAGCTAGGGATGTATTATTAATTGCACATATTGACCACTATCCCATTTTATTCTATGAAGCTCACAAAGCCCCATGTCAGTGGGCGACTTCATTCTAAAGATTTCATCAGACATCACAAGAAGACTATTCCGTATATTCTCAGAGGGGAAAAACGTATTCAGCGGGGGAATAACTATTCAGACCATGTCAGAGGTGTCAATTATACTGGCCAGAAAAAATAACACAGGATATAGTGTAGAAACATAAAATAGATAACCATACAGCTAATGCGACTATTACAGTGCCATCCATGGCACATAGCTTTATTCAGACTTATTTACTGTCTATATTTTTCTTTCCTTACAGTCTGCTACAGACATCTCTGTTTTTTGTTTTATTCCAGATGCCATAAAAACGACCAGCGTTACTGGCAGTATACCAGACAGTATGACGAATATTGCGATGGCCAAGGTAATCCTGAATCAAGCGGGTATCTATCCCCATATTTGCCAGAGCAAACCCACAGGAATGGCGAAGCATATGCGGGTGGGCACAAATTGCAAGTTTTGCTTTCTTCCCGGCTCTGGCGATTATCTGATAAAATTGCTGTCTTGAAAGGGGATTGCCTTTACGTGATAAAAATAACCATTCAGTTTCTGAATGTTGGCTTGTAAGGCGAATTTTCAGCCAGGACTTTATCGAACGAATTTCCTCTTCAAGTAAGGGATGGGTAGTTGAGAATCCTTTTTTTAATCGGTAAATATGTATACATTTATCCTTAAGGTCAATATCTGAGATACGCAGACGACATATTTCGCTTGCCCTTAACCCATGAATAAAACACAGCAAAACCAGACAGCGATTACGCACTGCATAGGTTCCTGTACTAACAGCATTAAGAATTAAATTGATTTCATTTTGTGTCATAAACCTGCGTTTCTCTAGTCCATTATTATTTTTCATATCACCTGTTATCCTTTATTTTGCCGACATTCCGCTTATACCTGACTCTCTTCTAATGGATTAAAATCTGCCGAATAATAGCTTTTTCTTCAGGAAATAACCAGGTGTAGTTAAAAATAATGATATGTTCTTAAATTTATGTAGAGTCACAAATGAATAATTAGTCATATGCAGAACTAATTTGTTTTTTGATATCGTAGATGAATTACATATCCGTAATGACGGGACTATCGCTGTAGTTATCATATAGTAATATGATAAATTTAACTTAAGGATAGTTGAATGGCGAAAAGATAAGGTGAATGAACCACATAAGATTCTACATAAATATATTATTTTTAATGGACTGATTTTTTCGGCGTGTGCAGTGTATTGTTATTTCAAGAAGCTATTTCACTCTTTCACACAGTTCATTTTTACCGGGGTTGCAGGTTTTCTTCAGTTTGTATATGTCTTTCAATCTTTCTCGCTTTGATATCTACCATTAAGTCAGAACGGTTTACTGCGGTGCGAAGCCTGTATACACTCTTCATATGTATTAGCTCAGACTTGATCTGGCTTTGTCACAATACAGAGTTTAATCTAATCTGACAGGCAACTCTGTGCCTGAAGCGGACATTGTTATAAATGGCAATTGATAAAACATCAGCCGTTTATCTCGTTTTACAGCATCTCAACCACTTCAAACTCTTCTGCGATCAACTCCATATCTTCAGAAAAATGACCTTCGCGGGTGAAAAATCGCTGATGCTCTTTCTGCCAGTATTCAAGGCTTAAATCGCCTTCACCTTCTTTGCGGGCGAACGCCTCAGTCACATCACAAAAACGCACCAGTCGCATTGAAACCAGTCTGATCACGCAGACCGGAACATTCTGGCCATCAAGGATAATGTTATAACTCCCAATCCTCGGGGCAGATTCCTCCTGCTGGTAAGAGGCAAAAGATCCGCAAGAGGCCGTTTTGATCCCTTTTTTGATCAAGTCCGCAAGCTCGCTAGCCAGTTCCGGGCTGTCACCCATTTGCCAGGCATCTGCGCCTGGATACTTCATTTTTATTTCCTCAACCGAAACCATTAAAATCCCTTCTGAATCGTCGATGAAAAGAAAAGTTATACATTTTTTAGTATGAGCTGTCCCGACATTATCAGTGATGCCTTTCTTCAGATAATGTGGTCCGCTTATCGCTCAGAGCGGATACTCAGGTTTAATAATGCAATACGTTCAGCTCAAGTAGTATTACTACTGATAAATCATTTTATGATGGCGTGGAGGGCGGGGAATTCTGGTAATGGTAAGACGTGAAAGGGAAAGAAGTGTATGTTGCAGGTGGACGGACTTGTGAAGACCCCCATATGACTAGTGGAGGGCGTATGTTGTCAGATTCCCCCGTTTCCCCCGTGTTTTTGCATCATTATGAACAGTTAGAAATGAAAAGAACCGTAGCTGACCGTAGAAAGACCGTAGCTGGAAGTAAGAGATAGGCTTGTCAGAGGGTATATATGCCTTTAAATGCAACGAACATCTAAGAAAATGGCGAGAAATCCAGCAAGCAAATAACGTCCTGCAATGACCAGAAATCTACCGGAACGCCAGAAAGCAAGAAACCAGCCCGTAGGCTGGTTTCTTTAAATAGTGGTGCCCGGACTCGGAATCGAACCAAGGACACGGGGATTTTCAATCCCTGTGACAAAATGTTAAATTCCATAGAAGAATGATCGGTATTTGTTGAATCGCATCCTGATTAATTTTCAGGTGCTAAAATGCATTTACAATCAATCGATTATCCAACGTTGGGTGTTAAGCCTCGTATTATACCTGTTGTTTCCACTAAGGGGGGCGAGGGTAAGTCTACTCAGTCAGCTAATCTTGCAGGATTTCTGGCCGATGCAGGTATCAAAACACTTCTGATTGATGGCGACCATGCTCAGCCAACGGCCAGCAGTATATTCCCGCTTGAATATGAAGCCCCTGGTGGTTTGTACGAACTGTTGATGCAGACAG
Source organism: Citrobacter sp. CK180 (assembly GCF_030333655.1). NCBI lineage: Bacteria > Pseudomonadati > Pseudomonadota > Gammaproteobacteria > Enterobacterales > Enterobacteriaceae > Citrobacter > Citrobacter sp. CK180. Next base: position 186,408 of record NZ_JAOWFM010000051.1, read on the forward strand.
TTGATCTCTCAAATCCCGATAATCTGATCTCCCGTACGTCGATCAATAATCTGGACATTATCGTTTCCAACGATCCTCGTAATTTTCTCCCAACTGCAATGCTGAATGCGCCTGATGGGCGAGTTCGCCTCCGAAATGCTCTTTCACATCCCCTTTTTAATTCATATGGCGTGATTATTGTCGATTCACAAGGCTCACGGTCAGTGATGTCTGAGTTAATTATCCTGGCCTCCACCGGAACCATGGTGGGTATTGCCAAACCGATTCTTCCTGATGTCAGGGAGTTCATGCGCGGAACAGTCGCGCTGATGGAAGAATTGCTGCCTTATTGTGCGTTTGGCATTCAGCTTCCAGTCACAAAATTGCTCATCAACTGTATGGAATACGACAATCTGTCTGTTGAGACCCTCGCTGAAGTCAAAGCGATCGTTGAAGATAAACGCTACAGCGCCCATGCAGACAAAATTCATATCGACCTGCTGGAGACATGTATCTATGACCTGACTGTCTATGTTCTTGGGCATGTTAAGGGCGTACCGGTACATCGTCTTGAAAAAAATACCCGACGTAAAAGCGACTCAGCGTTTACGTCAATGTATCAATTGGCTTGTGAACTTTTCCCAGAGTGGAAAACGAATTTTGATGCGTTAGCTAATGCGGGGGGCGAGGAATGACCTCTAACAACCGCAGAAATGTTTCGGGGCTGTTTTCTCAGGATGCTGAGCAGAGCGTCATTGGTGGCCTGATGCTGGATAACGACTGCTGGGATGAAGTGGCGCTCCGTCTCGATACCGATGATTTTTATTTCAAGGTTCACCAGGTCATCTTTCATGAAATGGCGCGTCTGGTTGCAGCAGGGCGTCCGATTGACCTGATCACACTTGCTGAGAGCATTGAAAACCGTGGTAAGGATGCGCTTGAGCAACTTGGCGGATTCGCCTATCTGGCCGAACTTTCAAAAAATACTCCAAGTGCGGCCAATATCGTCGCTTACTGTGACATTGTTGCCAGGTACAGCCAGGGGCGACAGTTGGTCGCCATTGGTGCTGAGATAACCGAAACTGTTAAGGCATCCGGTGCTGATATCGGGGCGGTGATGGAAACCGCAGAGCAAAAAATTACCCGGCTGGCAGAACGTTCAGAACCACAGCAGGCCGTGACGCTGCTTGACGGCATGGAAAAACTCCTTACAGAGCTGGAACGTCGTTGCAATGTGCCCGATGGTATTACTGGTACGCCTACGGGATTTGAAGATTTTGATGCCATGACCAGCGGGCTGCAGGCAGCTGATCTGATACTTATAGCAGCAAGGCCTTCAATGGGGAAAACTGCCTTTCTGATCAGCCTGATTTTGAATTCACTTCTGAAAAAAGCCGATACACATGCGCAGTTTTACAGCCTTGAGCAGCCCACCGAGCAGATCCTCATGCGTATGGTCGCTTCACTTGGCAGTGTAGATTTAACACATTTAAAAAATGGCCAGATGGATGATGAGGACTGGGCGCGTGTTTCAAACGCGTCTTCACTATTGATGGGTGACCTTAAAGACCGCCTCATCATAGATGACACTGGCTCATTGACCCCCGCCATGCTCAGAATTCGCGCCCGTCGTAACGCCCGCCGTTATGGTCACCCTTCAGTCATCGGTCTTGATTACCTGCAACTGATGCGTTGTCCGGATCAGGAGAACCGCACACAGGAAATTGCTGAAATCTCGCGGTCACTCAAAGCGCTGGCGAAAGAAATGGGTTGTCCGGTTGTTGCCCTTTCGCAGTTGAATCGTCAACTAGAGAGTCGTGCTGATAAACGGCCGAACAATGGCGATCTTCGTGATTCCGGTGCCCTGGAACAGGATGCTGATGTAATTGTCTTTATCTATCGTGATGAGGTCTATCACGAAAACACTGAAGACAAGGGGGTTGCTGAAATTATTGTCAGCAAACAGCGTCAGGGACCGATTGGTACGATCCGACTGCAATACGAAGGCCGTTATACGCGTTTTTCTGCTAACCCTGGTCATACCGGGAGGTTTGCATGAGCAACGTCCGTAGTCTTAACCTTGGCGACGCCATGTTGCAGCGTGGAAAATCACCGGCTCAGGCTGCTGATAATAATACTCCCACCGTTACCCAGCCAGTAAACGAAATGGCAATGGTTCTTACCCTTGACCAGCTTCGCCCGAATCCGGATAACCCGCGCAAAGGACGCAATCCTCGTTTTGAGGAAATTAAAGCTTCCGTCCGTGCACGAGGATTGGATTCGATTCCAAAAGTGACCCGTGATCCGGATGGTGATGATGTTTATATCTTTAGTGACGGGGGAAATACCCGGTATCAGATACTCTGCGATCTCTGGCAGGAGACTGGTGATGAACGTTTTTATCGCGTTCACACGATCTTCAAACCCTGGCCTGGACGTCTAAAATGTCTGGTTGGTCACCTGGCTGAGAATGAGGTCAGGGGGGATCTTACCTATATAGAAAAGGCATTCGGTGTTCATAAAGCGCGTGTAATTTATGAAGAGCAACTGGGCCGGAGTGTTACCTTACGAGAACTTTCGGATCTGTTGGGTAAGGAAGGTTATCCTATTGATAACTCCAGCGTAAGCCGGATGGAAGATACGCTTAATTACCTGTATCCACATATGCCCCAGTTGCTTGAGAGTGGCATGAGCCGTGGTCAGGCAACACCACTCCTGAGCCTTCGTTCTTCAGCTATGAAGGTCTGGAAATCTTTCAGCGGTGACGTAAACCCAGAATGTTCTCTTGATGATGTGTTTGGTGCAGTTTGCCGGTGTTTTGATGAACCTGAAAGCTATGCCCTTGATATTTTTAGGGATGAGTTTATCGGTCAACTGGTTAAGGCTCTTCCCCATCCAAGCCTGAATTATGACCGCTGGTTAATTGAACTTGATCCTCGTGAGCAAAAACGCAGGGAACAGTTTGGCGAGCCGCCTCCACTGCCAGCACCTACACCCGCGTCTGAACAGTCAGGTGGTCGGGAACGCACAACACCACCAGTTACGACTCTGCCAGCAGATACTTCATCCCAGCCCCCTGTTACTGGTCTGCGTAGCGGTACGCTGACTACTCCAGGGCGTCCGGAAGCTGTACCAGAACTTCAGGACAATACTGCACTTCCCGGCGGTATGTCTGTTGGAAGTGAGCCGCGTCGTGAAGTTCAGAATGACCTGTTTGGCGGAAATCCTGTGATTACCGGTCAGACAGAGAATCCTGATAACGATGGAGAGTGGCAATTTAAGTCAGATGTTAATGCCAACGCGCTCGTTTCTGCTTTTGGCGAACAGGATGAAACTTCCACACCTTCAGTTAGCTCAGTGGCCTTCGCCGCAACCGGGTTGGAACCGGTCAATGATATCTGGCACATCTCCGCATTACAGGACGACATCGAGCACCTGCAGGATATGGCTTATCGGCTTACTTTCGAAATTGCCGAAGCGATGGGCTGCGCGGACTGTGTTCGGGAGGATAAAGACCATCATTCAGCTGGTTTCTCCATTTCAGAGAACGCCAGCGAGTTTACTCTTTTCCTCGCCGGGCTATCAGGTTCACTGCCTAACAAACAGTTCAATATGTTCATGTTCTGCCTGAATTTTTTTGGCTCTCAGGAACCTGCAGATACTGCCGTTTTCGATGATGTCACTGTTGTAAAAACAATGCGCCTTATCCGCGTTATACGGCGTCTGCGTGAGCTGCAGCGTCTGGCTGTGAAGGGAGGGGAAAATGTCTGAGGACCTGAATGATGAAATGGCTCAGGCCAGTACCGCTATTTTCACCCAGCGCGGCATCGATGCTATCAGGGCAAAAGTGCACTCGTTACGCCCGTCAAAAGAAATTTGTGAGTGCTGCGGCGCGGACATTCCCGCTGCCCGTCAGTTGGCAGTGCCGGGCGTAGAGTTGTGTGCTGCTTGTCAGGATGTGAAGGAGAAGCAGGATGTTCACCGTGCTGCCGGCTGCAGGGGGCTACACCATGTCTGAAACTACAAAAGTGATTGCACGTATCCGGCGACTGATGGCGCTGGGTACCCGGAACAGTAATCCACACGAGGCGGCCCGTGCAGTGGCTCTGGCTCAACGGCTGATGCAGCGTCATGGCCTGACCCCTGACATGCTTTCTCTTCATGATATCCAGGAATCCGTCTGTCAGAACCTGACCAGTAATGCAGAAAAAGTGCCAGCCTGGCTAAGTTCACTCGCAACAGTGGTATGCATGGCCACGGGCTGCCGTTGCTGGTTTGGCTGGCATATTCACACTAGTTGCAGTGGTGTAAAAAGCGTTCGCCGATCTCTGCACTTTTATGGTTTCAGCGGGAGAGCCGAAGTTGCGCTCTATATCTATACCGTTTTACAGCGGCAACTTCGTGCAGACACTGACGGTCAGATTGCCGGATACCGGAAGCGCCGTATTCTTAAGAACACGCTTCGTCGCAGAGCCGATCAGTTTCGTGAAGGGTGGGTATCTGGCGTCTGGCAGGTACTGCAGTCATTCGCGCCTTCAGAATGTGAGAATTCCATGCTTCAGCGCTGGCTTGCCCAGCGTCACACCGGCGACACCCTGGGGACTGTAAACGTCAGGGTGGCCGGTAAATGCCGTGGCGACAGAGCAGCACGCGTAGCGGGCTGGCTCGCGGGGCGGGATACCGAAGTTCATCAAGGCCTGACTGGTGCGCAGGCTCAACAGCAGATTACGGCGGGAGGCTGTACACATGAGTAACATTATTTTATGGAGTGCCTGCCTGTCGGGCTGGCTTTTTGATGTTCTGCTTGTTGCCGATCAGATGATATCAGGAGGGGCCCTATGAGCCAGCACAACCTTTCACAGGCCACCACGGCCATCCTTTCATCACTGCTGATGGATGTTAAAAACGGCAATATTCGCCGCTGTGAGTCGCTGGGAATGTCACTCGAGGAGATACGCGCACTGAGTCAGTTGAGCCTTGATGAGCTGCATTATTTGAGCCAGTCACACGTTTCTGTGCTTGATGTTAGCCTGAATCACGAAAATTTTTGGCTGATGCTCAACCAGGCACGTAATGAGCAGAAACGAATGCTGATGATAGACCGGGCGCTTGAGCTTGGCGGTTCAATGGAACTGATTGATAAATACTTCGGCCTGTCTCCATCAGAGGTTAGCGCACGGCGTCGTCTGATGGGGATAGAGTCTCGCCAGGGCCGCACACAGTCTCTGACGGAGCCACAGGATTCGGCACTATGGATCGAGTGGAAGGCTGCCGGGCTATCATCCCCGGACTCTCATCAGGCTCTGGAAGCGATGATGCTTGCCGCTGAGCAGCATGGCCTGTCACTGACCGCAGTCTGGAGCAGGGTCTGCCAGTGGTGCCGGGAGACAACTCCATCCCGCAAGAGTGAATCACAACAGCGCAAGGAAGCATGATGCAGATGACCGACTTTTCTTCACGTCAGTACGTTTCCCCCTCGGTTCGTCGCAGGGCGCAACGGCTGTTCAGCGCAGTGTGCTGCGGTGAGAAGGTGTTCCGTCGGTTGACGATGAACGGCTATCTCAAGATAGATGTTGGGCCGTTCTGGCGCATCCTCAGTAAGGATGGAGGTAAACACTGGTGGCTTATGGATCATGAGACCTATAACCGTGAAATACGGCGGTAACGGAATGCCGCTGCTGACCGTACAGTGCCGGGTTTGTCCCGGCATTGTGCTGTCTCAGGTTGAAGAGGAGAGCAGAAAATGACCATTCCGGCAGACAGCATAGTTGCTCATACACTGTCCAGGATGCAGCGTAGTCTCGAACGGCGTACAGACACTGGTGATGTCGGTCAGGAGCGCAGCGGGCTTCTTTTTATGGGAAATGTACATGATGCGTTTCCCCGACAGCTGTTTCTGGATACCCGTCTTTCGCCACTGGATAAAACCGCCTGGGTGATGATCCGGTTGTATGCACAGCAGAATGAAGGTGCTGTTTTCCCGACTTATGATGAGCTCCAGGTTCAACTGGCGTCGGCACATTCAGAGAAGGCCTCCAGAGATACGGTCAGCCGCGTTCTGCTGATGCTGCGTCTTACAGGCTGGCTCAGCCTGTGTAAGCGTGTTCGCGACGACCATGGTCGTGTGCGGGGCAATATCTATGCACAGCATGATGAGCCGCTGGGCTACCGTGATGCTGAGACTTTTGATCCGGGCTGGCTGACCCTTGTTGAAGAGAGTTGCCTGAGCAGGAATAAAGCCGTCCGTATGACGGCGCTGGCTGTAGTCAATGACATCCTTCATGATCCGGGAATGCGCCACCGTCACAGCCGCTTGGCCATTATTGAGAGCCGGCTAAGTGCACCTGCCACACCAGAACAAATGGCTCGTCAGCGACAGGCTGTGCAACCGAGTCCGAAATCAGGACTCAGTAAAAAACGCATAAAAAACAGCCCGAATTCACTGAGTCCGGAAAACGGACTCAGTTCCCTTAAACCTGATAATTCACAGAATCCGGAAAATGGACTCAGTAAAAAATCAAGGACTTACGCCGGAGTCCGAAATTCGGACTGTAACGTACGTTCTTTCACACACAGTGTGAATAAAAAAACGTACGTACCGTGTGGTGAGCAATTCCTGCCAGATGATTTTCTGAACGCTCTGAACAGTGAAGACAGGCAGATGCTGAGTACGCAGATGGCTTCGCTTCCGGAGACAATGGCAAAGGCCCTTGCTGACATGCTGCGTGAGCAACAGGCCCTTGGAAGGCTCAACAATCCGGTGGGCTGGATGTTCTCTATGCTTCGCAGGGCGCGAAGTGGTGAGCTGAAAATTTCAGAGGATACGGAGACTGCCAGTTCTGGTGGAACAATTTCCCACCCGGTTGAATCACGTACTGTACCCACAGCCAACGTCCCTGTTCAACCTGCGAAACGCCCGTCTCAGGGGCAGGTAAGGGCTATGATTGCGGCTATTCGGCAACAGGTCCAGAAATGATTATGGCATCAAAAATCTGTTTTTGATTAAAAAGTGAGCTTGCTGCGGGGCGCAGCAAGTACAAAAAATGAGCAGAACTACTGGGCGCAATAGTGGTTAAAAAATGACCTTGTTGCGGGGCGCAACAAGTACAAAAAAGAATCAGGTTTCGATGTGTTGTGGTTGGGGTCTTGCGGGAAAGTATTGCTGTTGGTTAAAAAACGAGCTTGCTGCGGGGCGCAGCAAGTACAAATTTTAACCAACTTACAATTTCGTTCTTGGAATTATGAGTTTCGCGTTGTTGGAGATACCGGTGTTTCAGGACTATGCCTGCTCATCTTAACTGAGCACAGGTGACAACGATGGCAGAAAAAAATGAGAAAAGAACTGGTGCGCTGCAGTCTGAAATGACGATCGCACTGCATACGAATTACGCAATCGGGCTATGGCAGGGGCGTCAGCCTGAAAAACAGGACGGTGAAAAGCCTGCAAGGCATGGAATTATCGGTATGCCTCAGTTTTTCCACCGTGCGACTCTGATTAACCAGGATTCCCTGCGAAATAATCCATGGGCTGATGTTGCTATGTTTAACCTGGAAGAAAAGATCAAGGTTGCATCAGATTCTATGACTGCTTTGATACAGCAACTTGATGCTGAGATGTCAATGTTGCCGCCTGGTATTACATTGACAGAAGTTGCATCTGTTGAGCCACTCGATATCCAGGTATTTACACGAACCCCTCTGGGTTACAGGTGTGTGTTTCTGTTAGTAGGATTCGATCAGTTTGCGAAAAAGGCACTACAAGCATCGCATTATGGATTAATTACACGTTCTCGCCGTGATCATCATCTTAGCGAAGGTGGCAGATTAATTCGTCAGATCTATGGCTCTGTTTTATCTTATCGCCGTATTGATGCTACCCGGTTTGATGCTGTGGAAAACAACGAAACATGGAAACAAGCATGCGAGGTGGCGGGAGAGCCAGATTTGTCTGTTCTTCTTGGTGAAAAGCGCTCAGCTTTCTCACCGCCGGTTAATGAATCGAGCGTAAACCTGCTTCGTATGCGATATCGGGCTGCCTGACCGGGGAACCACCATGCGGTTGTTTATCTGCGAAAAGCCATCACAGGGGCGAGATCTTGCGAATGTTTTGGGTGCCACCCGACGTGGCGACGGTTTTCTAACTGGCCCTGGCGTCACTGTTACCTGGGCAGTAGGGCATTTGCTGGAGACCGCACCGCCTGAAGCATACGGTCAACAGTATGGCAAACCATGGTCGCTCTCTGCTCTGCCGATCCTGCCTTCCCCATGGCAGGTGGTGGTAAAAAAGGAGACGCAGTCTCAGTTCAAGGTTATTGAGCGGCTGCTGCGCCAGGTCGATGATGTGGTTATCTCCACTGATGCGGACCGGGAAGGAGAAGTAATTGCCCGTGAATTGCTGGAATACTGCCGCTGGGACGGTCCTGTACAGCGGCTTTGGCTTTCTGCCCTTGATGAAATGAGCATCCGTGCAGCTCTCCAGGATCTGCGACCGGGTGCCGAAACTCTTGGAATGTATCATGCGGGACTTGGTCGCGCTCGTGCCGACTGGCTCATTGGAATGAATCTGTCCCGTCTGTATACACTGCTTGCAGTACAGTCAGGATTCGACTGTGTGATTTCTGTCGGGCGGGTGCAGACTCCCACCCTGGCACTGGTTGTCCGGCGTGATCGGGAGATAGCGACATTCGTCCCAAAACCTTTCTGGCAGGTTAAGGCGCTTCTGAGTGCGGGAGGGAGAACTTTTCCGGCGCAATGGGTACCTGCAAAGGTTTATACCGACGAAGAAAAACGCTGTGTACACCAAAATATAGCGCAGCAGGTAGCGCATCTTTGCCGGCAGGCTGGAGCAGCGACCGTAACAGAATGTGAGACGAAGCGTGAAAAAGCGGCAGCGCCGCTGGCTTTTTCGCTCGGCACTTTACAACAGGCCTGTGGCCTGCTCTGGGATATGTCACCCCAGCAGGTGCTTGACACTGCACAGAGCCTCTATGAGAAACACAAGGCAACCACTTATCCACGAACTGATTGTGGATACCTTCCTGAGTCTATGCGTGAGGAAATCCCCTCGGTTCTTTCCGCTATTGGTCTGTCTGATCCAGAGTGTAGTTCTCTTCTTTCAGGTCTAAATACTTCGTTTGTTTCGCGTATATGGAACGACAAAAAAATCACAGCTCACCATGGCATTATCCCTACCCGAAACGCGTTTAAGTTTTCTGCGTTAAGTGAGGCAGAGCGAAGGGTATACACCCTTATCCGCCGAAATTATCTGGCACAATTTCTTCCCCTGCACGAATCTGATATTACTCGTCTGCAGTTTGACATTGGCGGGCAACTGTTCCGCACAACAGGAAGGACGGAGATTGTAATGGGCTGGAAGGTCCTGTTCAGTAAGGAGGAAGAGGATAGTGCAGGGGATGATGATCTCAGTATTGAACTTCCTCCTCTCAGGAAGGGTGACCGTTGCGGAGTAAACGGTGCAGAGGTCGTGCAGCAAATGACTCGTCCGCCGGCTCACTATACTTTCGCAACACTCATCGGCGCTATGATGAACGCGTCAGCGTTTGTTACCGATATTGCTCTTCGTAAGGTACTGAAGGACAACGCCGGATTAGGCACGGAAGCCACCCGCGCTGGTATCGTTGAGCAACTGCTGAACCGCAGATTTATTGTGCGTAAAGGTAAGCAGCTTCGCGCGACTGATCTTGGTGCTGATGTCATTGATGCTCTGCCCTCGCAGTTAACCGACCCCGGAATGACTGCACTTTGGGAACAGGCTCTGGATGAAGTAGCAGAAGGACGCCTTACCCTGAATGATTTTTTGCAGCGACAGGTCGGATGGACCCGTAACCTTGTCAGCATGGGAGGACAGCAGCGGGTGAGCATTAGAATACCACCCACACCATCGTGCCCTTTATGTGGGGGGAAAACTCGCCTAAAAAAAGGACAGAAAGGAGAGTTTTGGGGGTGTACTCGTTATCCTGATTGCAAAGGAATCATCAACAACGACACCCAGAAACGTAAAAGCGCGCGTAGCTCTAAGGCTGTAAAACCAAAGAATAATTAATTCCTTGTCTCTCATTGCGGGGACAGGATGCCTTTGCTATTGTTGCGACGGCTCTGAAGCCGCACCTCGTGACTGCGGGTCCTGTGAGCATCAAATGCAGTGCTTGCAGGATACAGTCTTGTTGGCCGCGTCCACACCTGAACGTGAGTCAAAAAGGCACAAAACTCCGTGAAACCGTGCCGGGTCCTGAACACACCCCCGGAGCAACTGCGTAAGCAGGTCAACATCAGGTCTAATGGTGCAGACCTCACAGGCGGTGCCGAAAGGTGCCGCTTTTTTTATTTTTTGGCATTGATGATTTTTTACGCACACCGGCGTTGACATCTGCTGCGTCTGAATAAATGATAAAGAGGCTAATCGTTGTCATCGACAACTGCCAATGCCCTGGTGATTTGAGAAGGGCGCCTTCGGGTAATCACATGCCAATGCCACATAAAACCTGAGAGTGGCGCCTTCGGGTGGTAAACCTGTTTAACCTCTGAGAACAGGTACTCCTGGCGAGTTGAGGTCCATTTCACAAATACAGCCAGTCGGCAATAATTTGCTGACTTCCCTGCGGGAAACGTTATCCCGCAAGGGATAGATGTTTCTCCGCTACCAGTTTAGTTTTTACTCCGGAGATAACATCATGACTGCTACTACAACTGCATCTTCTTCCACCACCTCTTCCTCTGCCAGCCAGAAAAAAGAGTATTTCAATCTTAACGTAAGCGGTATCGGCTACCTGAGCTCGATTCGTCGTGTACAGGGCCAAAACGGTGAATTTACCTGCGCTGTCATTAATGCCCTGACTGGTCCTACCGACAATGCGTCATACACTCGTTTCGATGTCACTGTTGCGGGCCCAGAGGCTACAAAACTCATCAACCGCTGCCAGAAGGCCGTGGATGAAGAGGAAAAAGTATTGCTGGGGTTTGTGCTGAGCGGCCTGAAAGCTGACGTGTTTACCCTTCAGTCGGGTGAACATTCCGGTGAATCCAGACCTTCTCTGAAGGCTCGCCTGATTAAGGTCGAGTTCATTAAGAAAGGCCAGGAAGTCGTTTACACAGCGCCAAATGCATCTCAAACCCCGGAACAAGGTTCTGCGGCTCCTAAAGACTACGATCCGAACTCGTTTTAATTCTTTTTTCTTACATCCGGTAAATCTCTTTCGGGAGATTTACCTCTCTCGATAACGTAACGGAGCTCTCGCATGGGAAATCCATTCGGTTTACTGGCTTCAGAAGCTGGGTATCAATTACAGATCCAGGTTCTGTCCAGTCAGCGCGGTTTTTATATCGGAACCGCGAACGAAATGGGACCCGTGTCCCGTGAGTCAGTCGAATACTACAAAACCAGTCTGCAGGCCGATATTGCTCTTGAAAAAGGGGAATGGACGCAGCGTGAATATGATTAGGTACAGGAGATTACATCATGGCAAGTCGCGGAATTAACAAAGTTATTCTCGTTGGCCATCTCGGTCAGGACCCCGAAGTACGTTATATGCCCAATAGCACAGCTGTTACAGGGTTCAGTATTGCAACGTCGGAGTCATGGCGTGATAAACAAAGCGGTGAAATGAAGGAAAACACTGAGTGGCATCGCGTTGTGTTGTTTGGCAAACTCGCCGAAATAGCCGGTGAATATCTGAAAAAAGGTTCACAGGTATACATTGAAGGCCATCTGCGGACCCGCAAATGGACTGATAACGGCGGGGTTGAACGCTGGACAACAGAAGTTGTGGTTGGTGTGAACGGTACGATGCAGATGCTGGGTAGTCGTAATGCTCCAGCAGGTACCGGTAATGCTCAGCAGCCTGGGTCGGCGCAAGGAGGTTGGGGGCAGCCTCAGCAGCCTCAGCCTCAGCAGTCAGCTGCGCCACACAATCCTGCTAATGAACCTCCGATGGATTTTGATGATGACATACCGTTTCTGGGGCATGGTTATGGGATCTGCCGAAAAGCGATCTACGCCATTTCCTGATTGGATTTTACAGAGGCGCCAGTTTGACTGGCGCTTTTTTATTCAAGATAATCATGGCAGGAGCGGGGTACTTTTTTAATGCCAGTTATACTGAGAATTAACGGATTCAAATTTTTCTTTTACTCGAACGAGGGAAATCCTCTAGAACCCGCTCATATTCATGTCCGTAACGCTGATGGTGAAGCGAAATTCTGGCTTGAAAATGAAGTTAAACTGAGCAGGAACGATGGCTTCGATGCCCGGACTCTTAAAGAGTTGACTAAGATGGTTCAACATAACCAGACGATGTTTGTGGAGGCCTGGAATGACTATTTCAGCTAAAAATGTACGATTTGATGAGACCACCATGTGGGTCGAATTAAACGATGGCAGGGTGATGGGCGTACCAATCGCCTGGTTTCCTCGTCTGCTGAATGCCACAGACAAAGAACGTAATGACTATGAACTGAGTAAACGTGGTATTCACTGGGATAATCTCGATGAGGATATCTCAGTCGATGGCTTGCTCGCTGGCCGTGGTGACGTGACCCATGTTCCACATCGCGTAGCCTGATAATCATAAAGTCGCAGACTAAGGCGCCGGATTTTCCGGCGCTTTTCTTTTTAAGGTATTGCCAACTGGCTGGATAAATCGGTCTCGTGTAGCTCCTTTCCCTGCGCCCGAATACGGTGATAACCCTTGAAACTGGATATCCTGGTCTTTCGCGGTTGCCCCACCGAGGAAATTTTCTTCAGTTCGCAGTAATAGTTTTGCATTGTCCGAAAAGGCATCCCCGCCAGAATATCCGACTTGTTTCGGACAACTCCTGGGGATTCCTGATGGTAAAAATAAACCTGCAGACACGTTATCGGCTTGGGGCCATCACGCTTTGTCTGCTTGCCGCTGGCTGCACAGACTTTAGTTCTCGCTCTGAACCCATGAGCAGGCTTCAGGGCTCTCCCCGTGTTCAGGATCTTTATCAAAACCGTTCCCCTGAAGTTGTTCGATACGATCGTTACATACTTGCGAGTACGCGACCTGTAGATGCTCAGCGTGACCCACTGAATCAGATTATCGATATCAGGATGCCTTTGCAGATGGTGAATACCATTGGGGAAGGTATGCGATACGTGATGCTTGAATCAGGTTATTCACTGTGTTCAGGCGAACCGGGTGTATTCTCTGAATTGTTCGTTAAACCATTACCGGCTGTGCAGCGTTCAATAGGACCTGTGAAGCTTGGAGATGCTTTACAAATCCTCGCCGGGCCTGCCTGGCGTATGCGCGTAGATGACCTGAATCGAGAAATTTGTTTTGTTCTGCGTGATGAATATCGACATCTTGCCCTCTCAACAACAGGTCCCTTGCAGGCGAGTGTAGCAAGTCATGGAACAGGGAAATCTGCTTCTACAGGCACACTACTTAACAGTTCTAAGGGACTTTCTGGTACTGGAAATAATAGCTATCCGTTGCCTCCGGCTCGGCCAGAAAGTTCCATTTTGTCACCAGGGACACCAAAAGTTACCTCTCAAGCTGTTTCCCCTTTATCTGTTGCAACGACAGCAAAAACACCTCGTAACCCGTTCTCTGCCAGCGAGCCTGGGGAAAAATCTACGGTTCCGGTGCAGAAAACACAGGCAGGTCCCGCAGCTAAGTTAACATCTGGCAAGGTAAAACCATCAACAGAGTTGGCTCCTGCGCCTGCGCCGTCAGCATTGTCAGTTGCGTCAACACCTCTGAATAAAGCTGCACTTGGTGTGCCTTTAACTCCATCTGGTGCAGTGAAACCAGGTGGAACGGTTCAGAACAGTAATCCACCGTCCACTGTCATCTCTCCTACTGCTCCGGTCAGCGGAAAAACTGTTTTCACTCCGGGAGCATTGCTTTCCTCGTTACCAGACGGACAGGCCTGGACCGCGCAGGCAGGCACTACGTTAAAAGAGACTCTGATCCAATGGGCTACATCGGTTCGCTGTGAGAGTGGCAGTAGTCCTACCTGGGTAGTTATCTGGCCAACGCCTGTGAACTACCGCATCGATGTACCATTTACGCTGCGCGGTAATTTCGAGTCGATTATCGTGCAGCTGTTTAGGTTATATCGCCCTGCAGAAAAACCCCTCTATGCAGCACCAAATCGTCTTCAGTGCCTGGTATTCGTGGACGATAAGCCGATTCAGGACGGGAAATGATATGGGATATGCGCTGCCAGTTTTCGCGCTTTGTCTTGTCATCATCTTGATAGCCGGTGATGCACAGCACCACTCATCAGAGCATGTACGGCTTGCGCTGCAGCAGACTCAGCCTGAACAGCTTGCAGCAGACATGCTTCGGACTGCTGATGTCGTAAATAATTGGCGTCACGGGCGGTCCATAACAGATGGCCCCGTATCAACCGCACTGACTGGAATGCTGCCGTTACCAGACAGTCGCATCAAAAGCATTATTCAGAACGGTCGCCTGTGGATCTGGGTACCTGAAACAGACGGTGTTTATGCCGCGTTGCGCGCCCGCTCAGTGACTTCTGCGCTTGCCCTGACCGTAAGCGGCGGTCATCTGCGGATGGCGGATGGCACTGATATGAACCTGTCTCTGCCGTCCGGTGTGACGGAAGGCAGCATTGTTTATCTTAACTAACAGAATCAGGGAGCTGCGGATGCCGCGTATACCTTTCTGCCTGACAGTACTTACCGCTGCGTTTGTGCTGTCATCATGTTCGCTGAATGAAATCAGCAAAATAGACAAGGAAGCCGTTGGGCAGGCCGATACGGCTCAGCGAGTGTTGCAGAGTCGTCAGTCCATATCACAACCAACTGTTGTCTGGATGGATAAGCCCTGGGTAAACCTGCAGCCAGTCACGCCGGTGGTCTCCACTCCGGACGAAAAGAATCTGCCTCCCTGTCAGATAACGATTAATCGTCCTGACGGCATTTCACTGCCTGAGCTGGGACAGCGCATCACTGCGCTATGTGGTATACGAGTCTCCATCACACCAGATGCATTTGCTGCGCTGAGCAACGTGAGTACCGGCAGCGTGGTAACTTCTCAGATGAGTGGTCAACTGCCGGCGCCGGATGACAATGGTCGGGTTCCCCTGGCACAGATGGGGGCTACGTCAGCTCAGCCCGTCTCCGTTCAGCCATCACCGGCGCTCATGCGTGGCCTTAAATTCCAGGGAGATGTTCGTGATCTGCTCGATGTCGAAGCCAGCGGGTACGGGCTGTCATGGCGCAGTGACGGAAACGGAGTTTATTTTTATCGACAGGATACCCGCACTTTTCAGCTCGTTATCCTGAATACGAAAGTAAACAGTAGCGCATCAATTAACTCCGGCTCTGGCAATCAGCTGGGCAGCGGTGGCGGCACATCGGGGGGGACGAGCGGAGACATTAGCTCTAATCAGAAGACCGATTATGGCATGAACAGCGACCTGTACGACGACATTCGTAAAACCATCGAGCAGATGCTGACGCCAAAATCTGGTCGTTTCTGGCTTTCAGCAGCTACTGGCACGTTGAGTGTTACTGACACACCGGACGTTCTGGATCGTATTGGTCGTTACATTGAGTATCAGAATAAGGTTCTAAGCAGGCAGGTCCAGCTCAACATACAGATTGTCAGCGTCAACCAGACGCGTAATGAGCAACTGGGTCTTGACTGGGGGCTCGTATACAAATCCCTGCACAATTTTGGCGCCACTCTGACCGGTTCAATGGCCAATGCTTCGACTTCAGCAGGCAGTGCCGGCATTTCGATTCTCGACACGGCAACAGGCAATGCCGCCAAATTTTCCGGCTCCAGCCTGCTGATTAAAGCGCTTTCCGAGCAGGGCAACGTCAGCATGGCGCTGAACCAGACCGACCCAACAGCAAATCTGACGCCGGTAGCTTATCAGCTCTCAAACCAACAGGGCGTTCTGACAAGTTCCAGTTCAACTGCAACAGCTAACGTCGGGGTTACTTCCTCACAGACCGTAACCACAATCACCACCGGTTTGTTCATGACCATGCTGCCGTTCATCCAGGAAAACGGTGACGTGCAACTGCAGTTCGCTTTTAGCTATACCAGTCCACCGCAGATAGAGAAATTTATCAGTAGGGACGGGAATACCCGTAACGATATACCGAATACCTCGACACAGGGGCTGGCACGTAAAGTTAACCTGCGCTCAGGCCAGACACTGGTATTAACCGGATCTGAGCAACAGAACCTTTCTGCAAACAAGCAGGGAACATTCACACCCGACAACTTTATCCTGGGCGGTGGCCAGAACGGTACGCGCGGTCGTAACACGCTCGTGATTATGATCACCCCTGTTCTGCTGAGGTAATCCATGTCATCAAAGAAAAAATCTTCACTCCGTAGCGGCATTCGAGTCACCCACCACCGTCGCGACTGGATGGCAGGACTTCATTGGGAGCAGCAGCGGAGCGCACTGTTAACGCGATTCCGGGGAAAAGCCTCACCTGACACGCATGTAGTAGTTGCCGGCAGGCGTAACGCATCAATGATGGGGGTCGTTTCCCCCGGGCGTGTGCGACGGAGCCCTTACTCTCTTGCAGTAGCATTCCTGCTGTCTGAAGGGGGAAATACATGGGGGATATACCGTCTCAGCCACAACGAAGATCTCTGGGTTTTCTTTGCAGCCAGCGGTGGGCAACTTTCTGTCATGGGTGATGTGACCGGTTCACGCGCGAAGATAGAATCAGCAGCAGAAAACTTCCTGCGTTTTAACGATGCTGATACACCGGGTCTGCGCTGTGCTGCAACCGCAGATGATAATTGTGATGCAACCTCGCTCACTGACAGGCTGAACCGTTCGCAACTGAAGCGTTGCCGCCTGGGTAAGCGCCTGACGACGATGTCTCTCATTATGCCTGCTGCGCTTATTACACTCGTGGCAGCAGCAGGAATTTACTGGTACGACGACGTTCAGCAAAAAGCGGAACAGGCTGCTGCAATGGCAGAGTTTCGCGCCCGAATGGCGATGTCTGCTGATAAGCCAGCTGCGCCAGCCCGAGCGCCGCATCCGTGGGCCTCTCAGCCACCAGTTTCGCTTTTACTTGGTAATTGCTGGCTGACACGCGAACCACTTTTCGCCTCGGTGGCTGGCTGGCGCTTTACGGACGGTGAATGTGTCCCTGAAGGCCTGCGCTTGCGTTACCTCGCCACACCTGGTGCGACGGTGGAGGATTTCTCCCACCGCGCAAGGGTGCTTCTTGGGCATTCTGCTGTTTTCAACCTTCAGGAAGGAGGTAAAAACGGCGACGTATTCATTCCCTTCCGGAAATACAGCGTAAGTGAGTATACCGACGAGGCCTTGCCTGGCGCGGATGCCCAACTGATACGTTTCATTTCGCACCTGCAGCGCCGCAACCTGGAAGTCAAGTTCAGTGAAGTGAAACCGCCAGCGGTCGCGCCAGGACAAGAGAAAACCATGCCCGTACAGGACTGGCGCGAATTCACTTTTACTGTCAGCTCGCGTTTGCAGCCTGAACGTCTGCTGCAGGATTTTGATGCGACCGGGCTCCGCCTGAACAGCGTGTCAATCACCATGAGCCCGCAGGGGCAGTTCGACTACACCATGAAGGGGAGCATTTATGCGCAGAATTAATCCCGCGGGAACGGGCCTGCTGCTGTCCGCTCTGTTCTGCGGGCAGGCAGTGGCAACCGTAACCAGTGATGCGCTTCCGCCGAACGTTACGCTTGGCGAACTTGAAGCAGCTCAGGCGCGCAACCTCATTCTGGAGCAGAAAGTGCAGACGGCGCGTCTGGAGCAGCAGCTGCGTGAAAGCCAGTCCGGACAGAGTACTGACAGGAATTATCTGTCTACTGCCGCCCAGCCTGCCATGCCGCTTATGGCGCAGCCAGCTCCTTCACAACAGACTGCCAGTGCAGTCGGTGAAAAGCGGACCGGTGGTGTGCGCCTTCAGGAGATTTACGGCCGTGGCTCGCAGTTGCGTGCACGCATTGTTCTGCCGGATGGCGGAGTCACAGAAGTAGCAAAAGGCGATCAGCTTCCCGGAACCTCAAAGCGGGTCACGGAGGTTACCTCCACGATCGTACGCCTCAGCGACAATTCTGAACTTTCATTTTGAGGTGATGATGTCTTCTGATAAAGAAATCATGGATTTTGTCTTTGCCGAGCAGCATCCGTCTGGAGGGGTTACGCTACTCATCGACGGCAACCGGCGAAAAGACCCTGGCATACAGCGCTGGGTTATGGATGTCACCCGGACATGGGCTGATGCAAAAACTGAGTTTGTTACACTCAGCGAACTGAACCGGCGGCGTGAAGTGGCAGAACGTCAGGGCCGTGGGCTTAACCAGGGTGTGAGCGAGGCGGATCTAAGTAACCGTGACGTCAGTGTGTCGCAGGATAAGGTCATCAGCTATATGAGGCTGGGTAACGACTTTAATGCCTCTGATATTCATATGGAAATAAGCGGTGATCGCAAGATTTGCATCGTTCAGTTGCGTATTCACGGCGAGCTGGAGGTGGTGGATGAAGTGAAAGATGTGGAGGGTATGACGCTGGCCTCCACATCTTATCTTTCCATGTGCGACGTGCGCGAGCAGTCATTCTTTGCCGGTCGTGAGCAGTCAGGGCGCATCGATGCAAAGTTCGCCCGCCGCGCCGGCCTCTATGGCGCCCGCTACGAACACCGTCCTACTCCGGATGGGCTGATAGTGGTCATGCGTCTGATCCCGGATGACGGGGACAATATACCGACGCTGCCGCAACTGGGTTTTTTGCCTGAGCAGATTAAGCTCATCCTGCAGATCCTGCGTATGCCGGAAGGCATGACGCTGCTGACCGGGCCTACTGGTTCAGGGAAGAGCGCCACGTTGCGCGTGTTCAGTGATATCTGGCTGAAACTGACCGGCGGTAAAAAGCGCCTGCTCACGCTGGAAAACCCGCCCGAGGGGCGTATTCCGGGTGGTATTCAGACCCCCGTTATGCCGGAAGACAATTCACCGGAGGCCATCAGCCGCGCCTGGAGTAACGGAAACGCCTCTGCACTTCGTCTCGATCCGGATGCCATCCTGAACGGTGAGATCCGTGACCTGTATTCCCTTCTCGCCGCCATTTTCGCCAGTGAAACCGGCCACCTGGTGCTGTCGACCCTGCACACCCAGAGCCCTATCGGCTCCCTGCGTCGTATGGAGCATTTCGGTATTGATCGCCACCTTCTGGCGGATGCTGCACTCATCACTGGCCTGATTGGCCAGCGTCTGGTGCCGCTGTTGTGTGAACACTGCCGGGTACCGTGGGAAGTCAAAGTCCCTGAGCTTGATGAAGAAACCCGCGCGCGTCTCGAAAAATATTGTTCTGTCGCGGGCTTGTGCGAACCGAAAAATCTCTTCTTCCGCAACTATGAGGGATGTGAACACTGCCGGAAAACGGTACCACTGACCGGACGCATTATCAGTCGTGGCGTTACAGGGCGAACAGCTATTGCCGAAGTTGTCCGGACAGATGCTCGCCTGATGCAACTTTGGCTTTCACATGGGCCTTCAGTTGCCAGAAAGTACTGGGTAAACCAGGGTGGGATTACTCGCCGCATGCATCTGTTGCGTTATCTGGCAGAGGGTCTTGTTGATCCGCTGGAAGGCGATCTCATCTGTCCGCTGGATGAGGATGACATCATGGATTGTGAGGTGCCTGATGGAAAGTGACAGCCATTTTTATCCATCCCGGGAAATGTCGTTCCCTGAAAGGATTCGCTACCGGCTTGTCAGAGCCACTTTTACTGGGAAATACCGCCAGCCATTTTACGAAACGCTGCGCTTTCTTCTTGAAAACCGTAAGGCCCTGAAAGACGCGCTGACCATGATCGGCGATGTACATACTGATTTTGGCAGGCGCTGGCATCCTTATTATGAACTTGTTCAGGACTGCATCGAGGGTGTGAACGACAACCGTCCTGGCCGCGCGCTGCAGGATGTTCTGGCTGCCTGGGCACCTTACGAAGAGGCCGCGCTTATCAGCGCCGGGATGGAAACCGGTAATATTCCTGCCGCGCTGATGCAGGCTGATAAGTTGATTGTTGCCCGTCGGCGAATTCTTGGGCAGGTAATTTTTGCCTCAGTATTTCCTGCCGCGCTTGCCATCCTGAGTACGGGGCTACTACTGGCCAACAATCTCGCACTTGTTCCCACCATGAGCAAAATGTCCGATCCAGCTCGCTGGACCGGTGCACTCGGGTTTATGAATGGAGTAGCGAAGTGGAGTTCCGAGTGGGGTGTTGCTTCTGCCGCTACAGCCGCAGGGCTTGTGCTGCTGTCTTTCTGGTCGCTGCCCCGCTGGCGCGGCCGTCTCAGGCGCTGTGCTGACTGGTTACTACCATGGTCTGTTTATAAAGACCTGCAGGGAGCTGTATTTCTTATGAATATTGGCGCGCTTCTTGGTTCGGGTGTCCAGGAACTCAAAGCTTTGCAGATCCTTAACGGTTTTGCACCGCCCTGGCTGCAGGAACGCATCGAGGCCGCGATGGAGTGCATGAGTGAAGGCGATTCACTTGGCAGAGCTCTGCGTAACAGCGGATATGATTTTCCGAGCCGTGAGGCTGTGAACTATCTCTCTCTTCTGGATAAGGGGGATGGTGCTGCTTCGCTCATCACCAATTATGCGGACCGCTGGCTGGAGCAGGCGCTCGCGCGCGTCGCGCGTCGGGCGAATGCCACCAAACTCTTTTCTCTCGTTCTGATTATGAGTTTCTTCTTACTCATCCTGATGATGGTGATGCAGATTCAGGACATGAACACTTTCAACTTACATTAAGGAACCGCCATGTCAGCTCAGACATTACCACATCGCCAACATCAGCCTGACCGGGGCTGGGGCATTCTTGAACACGGTACCATTGCGATCGGGACGATTATCGTACTGGCTCTGGTTGGTGCTCTGGTCTGGAGTCTTTGGGGGAAAAAGTCCGTTGCCGTTGAGGTTTCAAATCTCCAGACCGTCGTGACAAACGCGCAGTCGCTTAAGCAGGCGCAGGGGGGATATAACTTTACGAGCGGTACAACTATGACGGGAACGCTTATCCAGCAGGGGGGCGCACCAAAGGCTGGCTGGACTATCCAGGGAACAGCCAGTTCCGGTACCGCTACGATGTGGAACGGTTATGGTGGTCAGGTCGTTCTGGCTCCTGTGGCATCGAATGGATTTAACAATGGATTTTCAGTTACAACGCAGAAAGTTCCGCAGGCAGACTGCATCTCTATCACTACACAGCTCGGTTCCGGTGGAGCATTCAGTGCTATCACCATTAACAGTACTGATTACAGTGACGGTCTGGTCAGTGCAGAAGAGGCAGGCAAAACCTGCTCATCAGACAGCGGAATGACAGGTAACAATACACTGGTCTTCACCCATAACGGCTGATGACATGCTGCGCCTGTCCGCTTTTCTGCTGCTGATTTTGGTTTGCCCACGGGTGGATGCATTCTGCTTTGAATCGGCGGGCGCTAAATACCACATTGACCCGCTACTGGTTAAGGCAATAGCCATAGGTGAAAGCAGCCTGCGACCGGATGTCACAAATATTAATCGTGACAAAAAGACCGGGCAGGCACTCAGTACCGATTATGGACTGATGCAGGTCAATTCATCGCATATCGCTTCGCTGATAGCGCAGGGTTACATTCGCAGCTCACAGGACCTCCTGAACCGTCCGTGCCTCAACGTTCAGATAGGTACCTGGATACTGGCGAAGCATTTTCAGGTATGCGGCATAAGCTGGAACTGTCTTGGCTCTTATAACGCAGGTTTTCGTAAGGACCGGCATGAAACTCGCGAGTCCTATGCCAACCGGATTTATGCCATTTATCGTCGGCTTTTACTTAATGAACGGGGAATAAAACTGTGACACTGCTGACGCTGAGTATGCCCTGGCCAACTGTCATTATCATTTTTCCTCTATGCCTCAGCTTATTCAGTTTTATGAGGAGCCTGGTTCGTCTCAGCCTGATGATATTGGATGATGATCAGGAATGGTTTGCTGTTTTTTTCGCCCCTGCATCCACCGGCTTCATCTGGCTTTACGCTACAGCGGCAACTGGCATGATGCTGTCCCCTGTGCCGCTACTGGAGCGACTGATGTCTCTGTTGTTCTGCCTCTTTCTTTTCAGGTTGACGCTTACCGATGCGTTCACAGGATTTCTGCCCCGAGAATTGACGATAAGGTGTCTTATTGCCGGTCTTGTTTCCGCTCTTATCGCTCCCGGCTTTATAGGGCACTTCCTCACAGCTACCACTGCGCTGGTGATTTTTGGCGTCTGGCGTTATGTCACCTTTAGGATTCATGCCCGTGAGTGTCTGGGGCTTGGCGATGTCTGGTTGGCCGGTGCTATTGCGGCCTGGTTGGGAGGGCGAGAGGGGCTTTATGCTCTGCTGATCGGCGTGGTGCTCTTTGTGCTCTGGCAGATATCTGTTCGTCGCATAACTGAAGGAGGGCCGATGGGACCCTGGCTGTGCGCCGGCGCGATTTCTGTGACCCTGTTTAAATTGTATCAACCGCTTATTACATGGTGATGCCTGTGTTCACATATAAAACGACTGACCGGGGCTGGGCTATCCTCAGCACTGGTGCTTCATTGATTATTCTCCTGGTGGTCAGCGTCTGGGGCTTTACCCTTATCAGTGACTGGATGCAAAAACGGACCTGGCTGAATACCGCGTCACAGGTATCTCGCTTCACACAAGCTGTGAAGAGCTACACTGGCCGTTATTACGATACTTTGCTTTCAAGTGCCACCACCACGACCCCGGTTACGGTTACACCCGCTATGCTGAAAAACACCGGATTTCTGGAGCAGGGGTTCAGCGAGACGACAGTAGACGGACAGGCTTACCTGGCTGCTGTTGTTCGTAATGCCACTAATACAGATCAGCTGCAGGCACTGGTTTACACTCAAAACGGCGCGGCACTGCCTTTTCTCGCACTGCGCCAGATATCAATGGATATCACCTCTGGTATGGGCGGCTATATATGGACATCAGGAACTGCTACCGGCGCTATGGGCAGCTGGACTATTCCTCTTTCACAGTTTGGGATAAGTACAACTCAGGGACATATTGCGGCTTTACTGACCACAGATGAACTGGGCGCTGCTCGCGGTGAAAATGATCGCCTTTATCGTTTTTCGGTAACCGGCAAGCCAGACCTCAACACGATGCATACCAGTATTGATATGGGAGGTAACAATCTTAATAACGCAGGCACGATTAATGCCGTAACGGGTAATTTCAGTGGCGATGTGGCGGCCACTGGAAATATAACTGCGAATGGAACTGTTACAGGACAGAATGTTACTGCCGGTTCAAACGTCACCGCAGGAAATACAATAACGGCTAACAACGACATACGTTCAAATAATGGCTGGTTCATAACTCGAGGGAGTAAGGGATGGCTAAATGAAACGTATGGCGGCGGTTTTTATATGTCAGATAATGACTGGGTTAGAGTCATAAATAATAAGAATATTTATACAAGCGGTCAGGTTCGTGGTGGAAGTGTGCGGGCTGATGGAAGACTTTCTACAGGAGAAGTTTTGCAGCTCGACGGAGTCAATACTGCTGGCGCAGTTTGTTCACCAAACGGCCTTGTAAGCCGCGACGCCACTGGAGCCATACTTTCCTGTCAATCCGGTGTGTGGATTAGCCCAGGAAAAGGACGGTCAGGATATTACTGTAGAAGGACTTCCTTCGATAAAGGACGTTCAGATGATTACGTAGGTTATACCCCTCGCACCGATGACAATTGCCCTGTTATTAATCCAGGTCAAACACCAAACGGATATTGCAGTTGTATGAAAATCATACTCGACTACTGAACTGTCAATCCGGTGTGTGGCAAGGCAATGCTGAAATCGGTGATTTGTTCTTCTCTCCTGATATCAGCTCCGGTCAATCACGTAATATTGGGCAACATAAATATTGTGCATTGTCTCAGGCGCGATTCGATTACAACAATTACCGAGCGTGCGTTTTGGTTAGAAACGCAAATGGCACATGGACGTTGTCGGCTCCAAAGGTTGGTAATGGGCAAGCAAATTGCGTTGCCGTGTGTTTCTGACAACTGACTGTCAATCCGGTGTGTGGAGATCGGGCCAAGTCAAGTTCACCACACAGGCCTATAACATCGGACAAAATGTTATTGATCAGTATATCGGAATACATGCGTACTGCTCCTGGACATATCTTTTCAGCGCCCCGTTGGGAGGAACTCAAAAGGTCTATAGCGACGGGAACAATGGCTGGAGAGTCACCAATACCCCTTATAATGGATACCAAACTGGCTCTTCGGTTTCGGTTACTTGTCTTAACCTTCCGGGGGCGGGAATTTGACTGTCAATCCGGTGTGTGGCAAGGAAATGAAATTTCTACTGTTTACCCAGGATATATTGACTATGGATCACATGTAGAAATGTTCGGAACCATATACGGTATTGGCGACGATAGCTGTGTCAACAGCGGATTTCCGGTACTGGTAAGCCAGGTTCTATCGCTTACAGGAAGTGTATCTGATCTTAGTTCTCTGGCTAATGCTGGAGTAACCTCTGCTTACTTTACAGTCATAAATGGAAGCCAATTTCGCGTTTGCGTAAAAAACAAAGATTCAAGCCGCAGCAACAACATTGCGTGGCGTGCATTAGCAATTAAATAAACCTGTCAATCCGGTGTGTGGGTATCTGGCGGAAACTACAGCGGGAATTATTCTTCACTTGGCTCATTTGTGTCAGCTTACACAGCTATCAATACCACCGGTAAGCCCATGACAGTATATGCATCTGGGGGAGTATCCACAGTGAACCGGCACGTCGAGGATGGTGACAATTGCAGAAACACATGGGCTTTGTCAGGTAGTGTTGATGGGCGCGTTATCACCGCCGCGGGTACAGCTAATTCAAGCTGGAGTAAGTCGGGTACGATTAATTTTATCGTACCGGCAGGCTCTTCCTTCACTGTTATGTCTAGCCCGTTACCCTCTTATGGATGCTCTCCAGGGAGTTTTAGCCTTGCTATATACTCATAATCTATGGGAGCTATACCGTCAGAATCGTACTGAAGAAATGCGCAGTAGACTGATATTCCATCCGGCGTGTAGTCAGGCACATCAAAGCCCTTGAGTTCACTACACACAGGATTTGGCGTCTAATTAGTGGCGCAGTTTGCTATAGCCTGGAAGCACGCTGCACCTTTTGAATTGTTCGGTAAGACGATGTAGAACCGGTCATTTACAGGATCAAGAGCCATGGAATCGGGTGAGTTATGATTGGAACCATCAGACCAACTTTTTAAAGTGTAAGAACCACCTATAGCCACTGTACCGGACGGACAATAAGCAGACGCAACCGCTTTATTGGCACAGGTGGTTTCGCCAAAAACGGTTTGCATTTTGATTTTTGATGCGGCTGCCCACACACCGGATTGACAGTCAAATTCCGGCACCAGGTAGATTTAAGCAAGTGACAGTGATTGTCCCTCCTGATTCGTAATCACCCCATCGCGTATTGGTAACAAACCAGCGATTTGAACTATCTGCATATACCTTCTGAAATCCACCAAAAGGTGAACCATTTAAGTTCGTCCATGAGCAATAAGCATGGATTCCAATATCACTGTTAGTGACATTTTTCCCCACATCGAAAGCCTGTATCGAGAACTTGTTTTGGAATGATTTCCACACACCGGATTGACAGTTAGCTAAATGGGCAGCAAAACGCATCGACATGCTCATCATCAACATAGGATGGAATCTGAAACCAACGGACAGATTGAACTATCCATCCCGCAGGGCATGAAGCCGTTTTATAACCGCCAATGTTATCATTGGCATTTGGAGCGGAAACCCATTTACAGGAAGAATTATTGATTTTTCCAGCTCCAGTCCACGCACCGGATTGACAGTGGTATGTGATATATTTCTAATCTTTTTAGGAATATGCGATGCAACTCAGACAGCGAATTAAGAAAATGGAGCTGGGTGTAGCTCTTGATAAATATTACGGTTGTGCATCTGTGCAAAAGCGGGGCCATCTGCAGGAGTTTTATCGGATAAATGTTATAAAGCGTTCAGCTCTTGCCAGGCGATACATGCATGAGATTACTTCGGTTGATATTGCAGAATACCGTGATCAGCGACTCTCTGAAGTAAGTAGTAAAACGGGGCGAACTAATAGCCCTGCAAGTGTCCGACTTGAACTTGCGTTGCTATCTGCCCTTTATAACCTTGCTCGAATTGAATGGGGAACATGTACTCATAACCCTGTTGAGCATGTACGAAAACCACCGGCCTCCAAAGGGCGAACCCGAAGATTGACATCTCAGGAGGAGCGAAAGATTGGCAGGGCGCTGGCAAAACGAAATATCGAGTTGGCAGCCATTTTTCATTTGGCCCTTGAAACGGCTATGCGTCAGGGGGAGATCCTCTCACTTCGCTGGGAGAATATCGACCTGCACATTGGCATCGCTCATTTACCTCTCACTAAAAATGGGAGCGTACGGGATGTTCCGTTGTCGTTTAAAGCAAGAAAGGTATTAAGAGAGTATTCCGGCCCTCTATCCGGACCTGTTTTCAGTTATACATCCAATGGGTTTAAAAGCGCCTGGCGAGAAGTTATACAGGCTTTAGGCATTGTCGATTTGCATTTTCATGATCTACGACACGAAGCTATAAGCCGTCTTTTTGAGCTCGGAACACTGAATGTCATGGAAATTGCAGCGATATCAGGACACAAGAGCCTGACGATGCTAAAACGCTATACCCACCTTCGTGCGACGCAGCTGGTTAGTAAACTTGATATACGTAAACGACAGACGCAGAAACTGGCGGCGATCTTTGTTCCGTATCCTGCTGAACTTGAGAGCAGCAATAACGGTATTGTTTTACGCTTCTCTGATCTTGAACATCCTTCACTTGAAGCGCAAACAAAGGAAGACGTTATCCAGAAAGCCTCTTTTGAGCTTCTCAGAATTCAGGCTCTTGCTGCTCGTTCTGGAGAACGACTCCCTCCACCAGGCAATATCAAAGCTAATGACCCAACTCGTGTGCTCATTAATCCGCTCTGAAATTTTGCGAACCCCTGGATTCAAACACATCTAAAACAAGGACGTTTTTAGACAGCGCTATTATGATAGTGGCCTTTCCAGATGATCCCCTCCGACCTGGTTTCCCCGCCGAAAAAAACTTCAGAAATGGCAGATGAGTTAATCATCGCCATAGAATGACGTTTTTTGCACCTTATGGCTGTTCTGCGCAGCTATAAGGATTTTGAAATGTCAGTCAGTCAAGTCGTCCCGGAAGAAGTTATACCTGAAAATCCAGAGGTTACTTCTTCGAAAGTTGTGCCTGCTGAGCCAGAGGCTCGCCGGTTGGTTCCCATTAACCTGAAAAAAATAGTCCGGATTGGAGGTCTGGGATTCCTCATTGTTTCTCTTGTTGGTTCTGTGGCCACGATTGTGATCATGGCACAGCAAATCTCTGATCTGAGTATTCGGGTGAACTCCCTGGATGCCGCTTTTCGCAGCGGTCAGATGAGCCAGTTGTCTGGTTCGGTTACTTCGCTCGAAGCTCAAAGCCGGAAACACGAGAAGCAGCTCGAGTCTGTCTCATCAGGGCTTGAATCAGTACAAAACCAGTTAGCTGATTTTCAGGGGGAACATTCAAAATTAACAGGAAGCATTAACAAACTTTCCTCAGAAGCCCTGGCGCGGCGTACCGCGATAGACGAACACTCTGAACGTATTGATGACATTAACTCACGGTTGTCACAGGTTGAATCGCGAGTTGCCGGGCTGAGCAAAGCTGAAAGCAACACTTCTCAGAAAGAATCGAAGCAGAACCAGCAACCAGTCACTAAGAGCAAAACATCTTCAAAATCCGGGACAGGCCAGATCGTAAAAAAGCCTGAGCGGTCAGTCAGGCGCGCAGCTGTTGAAGCACCGTTTGTACTGACCGGCATTGAGCGGCGCGGCGGGCAGATGTTCGCAGTCGTCATCCCCCGTGGAAATTCCCAAATATCAGATATGCGGTTGCTTTCACCGGGAGACGGGATGCTGGGGTGGACGCTTCGTTCTATCCAGGACAGTGGTACTGCTGTTTTCAGCGTGAACGGTACCCAACATAGTTTACAGGTTCAATAAGAGACCAGACATATGAAGCATCAGATGAGAAGAATTTTGATGGCAGGTGTACTTTCCTTGCCGCTGTGTGTGGCGGCATCAACAGTTACCACTCAATCGAATCAGAGTCAGCAAACATCCCTGCAGGCATCATCAGCAAACCAGGTTCAGACGCAGCAACAGGGTCAACAATGGGGGCTTTCAGATGAGGACTGGAGTCGCTATCAGTCGTTGATGAAAGGAGCCAGAGGCATTATGTCCCCTGGTCTTGATCCTCTTACTGCCCTGGGCGTCGAGACAGATAATTCATCTGAGCGCCGTCGGCTGGCTGAATTGTGGGTAAAACACGAATACGCCCGTACCGAGAAAGAACTCGCATTTCAACGAGAAATAAACACTGCCTGGCTTCGTCTTTATCCTGAAACATTGGCCGTGAATATGGGGAATGCCGCGGGTATCGCTCATGACACACAAGGAAGACTGGCGTTATTTGTCAAAGAGTCATGTTCACGCTGTGATGCCCGGCTTGCTGCTGTTATCGCCGACAACAGACCGGTAGATATTTACCTTGTCGGAAATGACGTGAGCGACGAAAAAATCAGATCATGGGCAATAAGCCATGGCATACCAGTCGAAAAAGTGCGTAATCGGCAAATTACCCTAAATCATGATCGCGGTTTGTGGCAGCGCTATGGGCAAGGTCAGATGCCAGTTATTTTGCAGCAGGGAGAAGAGGGATGGCAAATTGCCGCATTCTGAAACTGGCTTGCTGTTTATGGTTTGTCAGCACTGGTTGCCTGGCGGTCGTGAATGTAAATAGCAGTGTTCAGGTAGTTCCGCAGGCTTATCGGGTCATTGCTGCTGCCGAGCGCGTTCCGGCAGAATCGCTTTACTCGCTGGCGATGGCCGAAAGCACCCGTAAAACCGCATGGGGGTCTAAACCATGGCCCTGGACTATTAATGTAGCAGGGAAAGGATACCACTTTGAAACCCGCGAGGAGGCCTTTGCGGCACTTCTTGGATTTATGCAGCGCTACCCTCTCAAGCGTATCGATGTCGGTGTAGCCCAGGTCAATCTTGGGTGGAACGGGCATCTTTTCCCATCCTTTCGTGATGCTTTTGATCCCTACACAAATCTTCGTGCAGCGGCCCGAATTCTCCGTGCCTGCTATGACGCTCAGCCTGGAAGCTGGATTAAAGCTGCTGGCTGTTATCACCACCCGGCCGGTGGTAAGCCGGCAGCAAAATATATGGCTATCGTACGCCGCAAGCTAAGTCAGATCGCACCTGATATTAAGGTCCCTGAAGGGGGGCCGGTTGCTCTGGCCAGTCACTCATTAACCTGGGTTGAACCTCAATGAAAAAAAATATCGATAAATATTTCAATGGCATCTTTTGTGTATCACTGCTTACAGCAGCGTTTAGTTGTTTTGCTTCGCTGACAGTGGTCGGGGATCTGGGCGGGGAGTCAACCAGACCATTATTCGAGGCGATTAATTCAGGTGAGGAGTCGCATTTGTCCGATGTTTCTTCCTTGCCTGAACCACCGTCATCGCTGTCTATTTCCGATATGTTGCCCGTTAATACACCGGAAATGACACCCGGAAAGGTGACGTCTCGCCCTCTGCAGTTACCCGGTTTGCCCCCTGTTTTTGTGATTGGCGATGATGATATTTCCCGAGCCTGGCTGCGGCAGCGTGGTGCTGAACTGAAAGGGATGGGCGCCACAGGAATGGTAGTGAATGTTACGACTGAAAGTGCGCTCAACACGCTTAGAGGACTCTTGCCAGGTACTGAGATGGTCCCTGTTCGCGGCGGTGATTTGGCAAAGCGATTGAATCTGACGCATTACCCTGTCCTGATTACCGCTGATGGATTAGCGCAATGACCACAGTGGTTTTCATATTATTGGCTTTCATTTCACTCACAGCTTTTTGGCTGCGGTGTAATACAAGAAGTGCCCGTGTCCGCAGACATCAGCGTAATCGACAGACGGCTAACAGGGTGTTGCTAAAACTGCCTGAGCTGAAAGCGGGGCAGCAGGTTTTATATTTACGGAAGATTAATCCCTATGTTTTCGAGGAGATGATTCTGACCGCCATAGAGCGGCGAGGAATACCGGTCAGGCGTAATCCGAGTTACAGCGGTGATGGTGGTATTGATGGTCAGTTCTGGATTGGTCAGGAAAGGTGGCTTGTCCAGGCTAAACGATTTGCCAGTGCTGTTCGTCCTGAACATGTCCGCCAGTTTGGTGAGTTAGTCCGACAAGAAAAATGCAGAGGTCTGTTTGTACACACAGGACGAACAGGTTTTATCAGTTTTAAGTATTTCAGTGATTACCCGGAAATTTTGCTCATAAGCGGGTCTTCCCTTTTGCTACTGCTGTCTGGTGAATCCGTTGAACATGTTCTCCGGCCATTAAAAAAGAGGTAATACAGATGAATTTTTCCACATCAACATTACCGTTTATTGGTTCGGTGTGGCTTTTGGTTTCTTTCCGGATTTTCATATTCCGGTCTGTATTGATTTCTTTGCTGATGTTTGGGTTATTTCTTTTCTTTTATTTATTTCTAGCCGTATTCCGCAAGGCCACAGATTCTGCTCATTTATTCCTCAAACTCAATGATAAAACTTTTGCTCTGTTCCAGGGGAGGGCTTTTATATGAGCGACAAGTACGTGATGGAATCCCTCCTTCGCCCGGCGGTTGAACTGTATTCCGCTGCGGCGGCGGGTAGCGCAACCTTTATTTGCCTTACGGCCCCCTGGGCTGTCGCGCTCGCACCATCGGTCAGTTGGGTGACCGCCGCGGGGTTTGGTGTACTGGCGCTGAAGCGTACATCTGAGGGGATGAAAATACTCCGTTACCGCCAAAACATTCGCCGTTTGCCCCGATATGTACTGACCAGCGAGCAGATCCCCGTCAGCCAGCGGCACTTGTTCCTTGGCAAGGGCTTCCAGTGGTCTCCCCGCCATACGCAGCGTCTTCTGGAAGCGAGGCGTCCGGAGTGTGAGGTCTACGTACAACCTTCTGTTATTTATCGCCTGGCACGCGATCTGGAAAAAAAGATGGAGTACAGCTTGCCGTGGTTGTGCAGGCTGACACGAACTGATTCGGCGCTCAACCCGTTTCGCCCGTTGCCTCCTGTAGGAGGAAGCCCCATTTACCATGGTGTGGAACTGGATGAAACTACGGTCACCTATGATCTCGGAGAACGTGTAGGGCATACACTGGTTATCGGCACCACACGAGTCGGTAAAACCCGGCTTGCTGAGTTACTTATCACACAGGATATTCGCCGTAAAAACGCTGCAGGCGAGCATGAAGTTGTCATCGTGTTTGACCCGAAAGGAGATGCCGATCTGTTGAGGCGAATGTATGCCGAGGCACACCGTGCTGGTCGTCAGGATAACTTCTGGGTGTTCCACCTCGGATGGCCAGATATAAGCGCTCGCTACAATGCCGTTGGACGGTTCAGCCGTATCTCGGAAGTAGCATCACGTGTTGCAGGACAGCTCTCCGGAGAGGGCAATTCTGCTGCATTTCGGGAATTTGCCTGGCGATTTGTCAATATTATTACCCGCGCGCTGGTCGCACTTGGCCAGCGTCCTGATTACGGTCTCATACTGCGTTACGTGACAAACATAGGTGAACTGTACGAAACCTATGTTGAGAATATGCTGAGTGAAAAGGCACCACAGTTGCTGAGTACAGTCGAAGCGCTGTTAGGTAGCGGTATAAGCGAGAAGGATCTGCCGCGTCACATGCAGGGCAGGCCTAATGGCATGAATATCTGGGCTATTGAGCAGGTACTGGCCAGCGAAGAAGGAAAAAAACTGTGGGACCCGGTGCTGGATGGGCTACGTAGCGCTGTGCAATATGATCGAACGTATTTCGACAAAATTGTTGCGTCACTGCTGCCGCTGCTTGAAAAGCTTACAACTGGTAAAACGGCCGCATTGCTGGCACCTGACTATACGGACCTGAACGATCCGAGACCGATCCTGGACTGGCATAACATTATAAAATCGCGCGGCGTGGTTTATATCGGCCTCGATGCACTATCCGACCCTGTTGTCGCAGCAGCAGTCGGCAACAGCATGTTCGCTGATCTCGTTTCCGAAGGTGGACACATCTATAAATTCGGTCTCGGTGATGAGGATGGCAGAAAAAGTTCGAAAGTGGCGATAAATCTTCACTGTGACGAGTTTAACGAGTTAATGGGTGATGAGTTTATTCCTCTCATCAACAAAGGGGGTGGTGCGGGCTTCCAGGTGACTGCATATACGCAGACTCTTTCGGACATCGAGGCCCGTATAGGCAGCAGTGCTAAAGCGAATCAGGTAGTGGGGAACTTCAACTCATTGATAATGCTCCGTGTGCGTGAAAAAAACACTGCCATGCTCCTGACCGACCAATTACCGGAAGTTGACGTCTACCAGAAAACCCTTACATCGGGTGTCACTGACGTATCCCGGCCGGGAGAGGGTACTGATTTTAACAGTAACGTTCAGGACCAGGTCAGTCTGGTTAAAGTCCCGATGCTCAACCCTTCAGACGTTATCAACCTGCCGAAAGGGCAGGCATTTGCCCTGCTTGAAGGAGGGCGCCTGTGGAAAATCAGGATGCCGTTGCCGGCTGATAACGACGATCCTTACATGCCCGCGAGCCTGAAGCAGCTGGCTGACAACATGGAGCAGAATTACCGAACTGGAGAATCCTGGTGGACAGGCGGTGATGCGGCATATTCGGGGGGGCAAAATGTCTCAGCATGACAGAGATACTGCCAATCGCAGTTCGCCATCCCGACAGAAACAATCCGGACCATTCGGCATGTTGCTCTGGGATTTGCCTGTCAGTTTAATTGGCATTCTGCTGGGGTCGCTTCTGGTTAGCCTGCTGATCGAATATGCCTGCATTGCCTTACTCTGGCCTGACGAAGGTGCTTCACACAGCTACCGGGTGATGGTTGCAGAAAGCCACTGGTTGTCGGAAGGGTACACGCGGAGTTTACTGATGGCAGCGCCGGTTGAGACGATTTCGCGGTGGGTACATACCGCCTGGAACTGGTTGTTTGTCGATAGCGGATTCAGCCATTGGCTTCAATCATTCAGGGAAACTGGTCAGAAGGGGACTGGAGTTATCCCAACGATTAACCGGTTCGGTGACTCACTAATCGGCTGGCTTGGGGAGTACCTGCAAGCTACGCTCTGGGTAACTCTGATTTTCTTCATCAGGGTGATGATCCTTTTCCTGAGTCTGCCTCTGTTCGGCCTGGTGATTATCACCGGCATAGTTGAAGGGCTGGTCCGTCGAGATTTGCGTCGTTATGGAGCTGGATATGAATCGAGCTTTGTCTACCATCACGCCAAACGTTTTATTAAACCCGCACTTTACGGCCCCTGCATGTTGTATCTGGCCTGGCCGACTGCTGTCTGGCCAAATCTCCTGTTGCTGCCATCAGCATTATTACTTGGCGGTGTTCTGGCCATCGTCACGGCGTCCTTTAAAAAATACCTATAGCCCAGGAAGTAGCTGTTTCGGGAATTCCCCGGAGCCCGCTTGATGTCGCGGGCTTTTTTTTTGAAGGTTCATCTGTATTAACTGGCTCACTTTGTGGCATTTAATTTTCTGACCTTCATAAATATTTTCCTGCTGCCAGCATGTCCTGTTTGCGTCAATCTCCCGACGACAAGTTATTAGGGAGAGTCGCAAATGCGTCACACCACAATCATCCTGGCAATGTTATTGCCCGTTCTGCCGGTGCTGACCTGCCAGGCGTCAGAAAAAGATGAGCTGGCACTCGTGATGCGCCAGCTGGATCAGGTTCAGGCTGGCCTTGATCGCGCCCGCGTCGTAGCCAATCAGAATCAGGACGCTCGCTTTTATTTCGACTATCAGCAGGCAACCCGTGACATCTCAACGATGAGGCAGGGCATATCCACTTATCTCGAGCCGTCGCGCGCGCAGCCAACAGCACCCTCCACTTTAGTCACCGGGCAGTACCGTGCTGAGGAGCCCTCATGGCGATGAATGGCTCTCAGCTAAATGGATGGAGTGCGGGCACCGGAAGCAGCCTCACGCCCGGGCAACTGAACCTCTTGATCCTCGGTACGCTCGCCATCGTCGTTCTCCTTTTCAGCGCATGGGCACTGGTGCAGGCCTACCGTGGCCTGGTCAGTAAATCAGTGACGTTCAGGCAGTTCAATGAGCTGCTAATTCGACTGATTGTGCTTTATCTGCTGACCCTGTTTCTGTTTTTCCACTGAAAGGATGACTCAATGAAATTCACTTTCTTCAGGCATTTTCGTTCTGCCTATTCCCGTGCGGGATATTTGTTGCTTACCGGTCTCTTAACTGCAAGTCAGGCTATGGCAGACTTGCCAGCTGTTGAACAGCCAACATCTGGAGGCGGTGGCGGAACCTACAACACCGTTATGGGCTACATCAAAATGGGGGCACTTGCGATAGGGCTTCTCGTATGTGTCGGTGCTTTTTTTGCCGTAGCGCATGCCGTGATTACCGCATTTCACGATATCCGTCGTGGTAAGGGGGAATGGACTCAGTTCCTGGTCTATCTGGTTGTCGGCATCATCCTCATCCTTTTGGTTATTTACCTCGCAACTAAAGCTTCAGATATCCTGTAAGGAGCCCATATGGCCGTCATTGATTTCCTCCCTGACAGACTGAACAACCCCCCCGTGGTCTGGAAAGGGTTCACATCCGGGGAGTTTGTGCTGGCGGCCGTCATCGGTGTTATTGCCGGTATCCCTCTGGCAATACCGTTAGCTCTGGTTCCTTTTGTCGGATGGCTGGCTTTTCCGACGTGCATGCTGCTGATGCCTCTGTTGGTCATTTTTTTTGGCGGCAACTGGATTGCCAGCTACAAGCGCGGTAAGCCAGAAAATTATATCTGGCAACGTCTGGAGGAATTGCGCTGCCGTGCACGTATGTCCCGAACCATGATTCTGGATAGCAGGGCGTGGGAACTTAAACGAACGAAACCTGTTCCGTTGATGCGCGGAGGGAAAGTATGAGTCGTTTTCGTAACGGTATAACCGCCCGCGATAATCATATTATTTCGCTACGTATCGCTTGTGTTTTGCTGGCTTTGGGACTGTTCGTCACCAGTCTGGGATGGATGCGAGCACCCTCGGAGCTGACAATTCACAACCCACCTGACCTGCGTTCCGGCAGTACCCGAAAATGGTGGGAGGTCCCGCCATCTACGGTTTACAGTTTTGCTTTTTACATTTTTCAGCAACTGAATTCCTGGCCGAAAAATGGGGAAGCTGACTACACAGCCAAAATTGCCCAAATGAGCCCGTATTTGACGCCGTCCTGTCAGGATTTTCTCAATAAGGACGCCGAGATGCGCAAGAATAATGACGAGCTGCGCGATCGTGTACGCGTGGTATACGAAATCCCCCGTCGTGGTTACAGTAACCGCAGCGTGACCATCATTGATGAAGATCATTGGGTGGTACGGCTGGACCTGGTAGCTGACGAATATTTCCATACCGAACCCGTTAAGCGTGCCCTGGCGCGTTATCCAATGAAAGTGGTTCGCTGGGAAGGTGACCCAGAGCGAAATCCGTTTGGACTGGCACTGGATTGCTATGACAGCGCGCCACAAAGACTTGAGGCGATCTCCTTGCCTGAGCCAGAACAAAAGTCGGGAGCATTCAATTGAAAAAATTCTCAGTGATCCTGCTGACCCTGGTACTGGTCTCAGCCGGAGCTCGTGCTGTTGAGCTTATGAAATGGGAACGGATACCTTTGCAGATTCCCCTGACTGTAGGGCAGGAGCGAATCGTTTTTGTAAACAAAAACGTGCGAGTGGGGTTTCCGCCCACACTCAACGACAAGCTGCGTATTCAAAGCTCCGGAGGTGTAGTTTATCTCGATGCGAAAGAAGCCTTTCCGGTGACGAGACTGGAACTTCAGAACAAGGAAAACGGGGAAATACTTCTACTTGATGTTTCTGCTGCCCCCGGTAAAACCACGCGGGAACCTGTCAAAATTGTCTACGACGGAGAAGTGGCTACCGCTTCGGCGACCGATAAACAGACGGTCAGCAGTGATGGGGACAGTGCCGGCCGTCAGTCGTCGGCAGAGGCAAATGCAGAAAGCCGGAGGCCCGCAAAACTCAATGCGCCGCTGCCCGTTGTCCTGACTCGTTATGCCGCACAGAACATGTATGGACCGTTGAGAACGGTAGAGCCCGTACCGGGAGTAAGTCAGGTTTCACTGAAGCTTCCTCCCCGGATCACCACACTTATGCCCTCTGAGTCCGTCAGCGTCACGCCGATGGCTGCCTGGAGTCTGCAGGGCAGCAGTGTAATTGCGCTGCAGGTGCGTAACCGATCAGCAGTAAAGGTCATCCTCGATCCTCGTTCGCTGCAAGGTCAGTTTACTACTGCGACTTTCCAGCACCGTTGGCTGGGGCGTGCCGGTACACCGGAAGACACGACAGTTCTATATCTGGTTACTACAGGACGTCCCGAAAGTGCCTTTATTGCTGAACAGCGTTTACCCGAATCTGAAGGAAAGGAGAGTAAGCGGAGTAACCGAGGAGCACATAAATGAAAAAGCCTGCTTCAAACCTGCTTGTGAAAATTGCTGTTCCCGTCGTAGTGGTGGGCGCCATCATGATTGGGGTTAAATCCTGTACAGATAAAAACGATAAAAATGAAGCAGGCCAGAAAACCTCTAATGTCGCCCTGAAGGACCTTACACCAGAAGATCTCAAAGCGCTGGGTGTGGAAGGTGACACCGCGCAGGATACTTTGCGTACCCTGGTTGGTAGTTACCGTAAGGTTCAGGGGCGCCTTGACAGCCTTGAAAGCGATAATAAAACGCTTGCTGATGAAAATAAGGAGCTGAAAAAAAATAGCACCAATGTTGATCAGCAAATCAGCCAGGCTGTGGGGCAAGTTCGTTCCGAAGAGGCTCAAAAACGTGCACAACTGAGTTCTCAGGTTACTGATCTGAGTTCGCAGGTGAACCAACTTCTTGACCAACTCAAAAATGGCTCCTCCGGCTTAACGGCAGGAAATAAAGGTAACGTTGCAGGCAGCGATATTCCAGTGGGACTGGGTTATGACAATGGACTGACCGGAGGCACGGGAAATCTATCTCAAACAGATGGCAACGGGTTGCAATGGGTTGAGCCGAAAGATGGTATTGCCACGGATGCGAATGGTCGACCTGTCTCAGATAAAAACAGTAATAACGCGACTGGTTTTTCTTTTGCCACCTCCTTTGGCGCTGCAGGTGATGCAGCCAGGCAGGCAACGTCAGCAGTAAGTACAACGGTCCAGAACAACATTCCCGGATCTGAAAAAAATGCTGCCCCTGTTTATACCCTTCCGGAAAACTCCACGCTTGTGGGTAGTCGGGCCATGACCGCGCTGTTGGGACGTATTCCCATTGATGGCAAGGTGACTGACCCTTACCCGTTCAAAGTGATGATCGGAAAAGACAACCTGACGGCAAATGGCATTGAATTGCCTGATGTACAGGGGGCGATCGTTTCGGGAACCGCTACGGGGGACTGGACGCTTTCCTGCGTACGCGGCGCCATAACAAGCATCACTTTTGTTTTTACTGATGGCACCGTTCGTACGCTTCCTTCACCTGAGGGGCAAGGCAGTAATGGTGGTAATCAGAACAGCCAGGGTGGGAATAACAGCAGTATTGGCTGGTTATCAGATGACAATGGCATTCCATGCATTTCAGGTACCCGAAAATCAAACGCTTCTACTTATCTGCCAACCATTGCCGCACTTGCAGCTGCCAGCGCAGCTGGGGACGCCGTGGCTGAAAACCAGAATACCAGCCAGACCAATGGCTATGGTGGTGTGACGTCTACGCTGACGGGGGATGCCGGTCAGGCCGTGTTGGGTAAGGCGTTATCCGGCGGTATGCGTGAGACCGTTGACTGGGTTAAAGCGCGATATGGTCAGACTTTTGACGCGATCTATGTACCGCCTGGACAGAAAGTGGCTTTACATATCACTCGTCAGTTGGCGATTGATTATGAAGAAAAAGGCCGCAAGGTGAAATATGACGATTTCAGCCTCGCTGGTAGCAGCACGGGCATGGACTGATGGGGATAAAGATGCAGAACAATAAAAACCTCGAGTATCGGGTGGACTATACGCCACTGGGTGGCCGTCTCTTTGCCGGTTTTGTCAGGTGTGATAATGGCAAATGGGAAGGTAGCAGGCATGAAGTCACCGAACAGGCCCTGCTCGCTGTCGGAAAGAAGCTTCTGAGCGAGGGAAATGGAATGCAGATGCAGCTGCCTGATGGACGAGTGATTCGTCTGTCAGCTGTCATCAGTGATTCGGATGAAGCGGAGGTGCATGTTGCTCAGTTTTAATCATCTGGCCACCGTTATGTTGGTCGTTGTATCGCTTGCCCTCTCGGGTTGCAGTACGTCAAAAGAGGAAATGTTGCCGCCTGGCGACAGCACCATGCTTGAATTATGGAACGATGGTGCATCGTCAACTCATGCTACCAACGAGAGCAGAACAACACTTCGCCGGCCAGTTACAGACAGCGAACGTGAGATCAGTCAGCAGGTCAGTAACAGCTACAGCCGCACCCAGGAAAATGAAATTCAGCAGACGTTTCCGCGTCTGCCAAATCCTGACATGGTCATGTATGTTTTTCCGCATCTGGCTGGCGGGAACACGCCGGTTCCAGGCTACAGCACCGTCTTTCCTTTCTACAGCCAGGTACAGTATGCGTTGCCTGGTGAGCGAACGGAGGATCTCTGATGGCTTTCCCTTTATTTAGCCGACGTCGAGCGTCTCAGGATGCTCATCAGTACGGTAACGGTCCGTTTTCCGTCAGTGGGTATGAACCGCTTACCCGGGAAGGGCAACTGACTCATTCAGATGAAGCGCGTCTGTATTCCACGGCACCTTCCATTATCGATCATGTTCCCTGGGGTGAGTATTTGCCAGAGCATGAATGTATTCTGCTTGACGATGGCGTATCCGTTGGGGCCGTGTATGAGATTATCCCTGTGGGCACTGAAGGGCGCCCGGAAACACGTCTGGACGAGATCTGCAATATCGCTGAGAACGCCCTACAGGACAGTCTCCCTGAACTGGATGATCACCAATGGGTGGTACAGTTTTTCTGCCAGGATGACTCTGATCTCTCTACTTATATGGATACTATCAGAGGCTATGTCAGGCCAAGAGCTCAGGGAACTGCATTCACGAAAGCCTGGCTGGCTGAACAGGAGCGCCACCTAGAAAATGTGGCGGTGGAACAGGGGCTTTTTGTAGACGAGGCTGTCACAGGGGCCGCCTGGAGAGGGCAAATTCGCAGAACGCGCATGGTGGTTTACCGTTGGGTTGAGACACCTTATCGTGACCCCATGCCACCGGAGGTGCTGCTGAAACAGGTCTGCGATCGCCTGACTGCAGCACTGAGCGGTGCCGGTATCCGGTGCGAAAAGCAGAACGGCGAGCAAATCCATAGTTGGCTGTTGCGCTGGTTCAACCCGGCGCCGGCGTGGGTCGATAAGAAAACATTGTATCGTTGCGCAAAACACTCCGATCATGCACCGGGCGATTTGCCTCTTCTGAATGATTTCAGCGAAAGCCTCTGGTTTACCCGCCCGCGAAGTGATGCCGAAAGCGGTGTGTGGTGGTTTGATGATGTGGCACATAAAGCTGTTCCGGTTGCCCGCCTGCGTACTGCACCTTCTACCGGTCATCTGACGGGGGAGGTAAAACGTGGTGATAATGTGAATGCCATTATGGATCTGCTTCCGGAAGGGACAGTTCTGGCCATGACCCTGGTGGTTCAGCCTCAGGACAAGCTTGAAGAAAGTTTTGCGAGCCTTAGCCGCAATTCAATGGGGGAGAATGTTGATTCCCTGCGTGCTCGCGAAGACGCTGCTACAGCGCGTAATTTCCTGGGAAACAAACACAAGCTTTACCGTGCGGCCATCACACTGCTTATCAAGGCTCAGGACAAGGAAACACTCGATAAACGGTATCTTGATCTCAGCAGTAAATTACTGAACTGTGGGATGGAACCGATAAATCCAGAACACGATATTGGTCCTCTCAGCAGTTATATGCGTGCGTTACCTATGTGCTTTAACCCTCAAATGGATAAACACAACTGGTACACGCGCCTTATGTTTGTACAGCATTTTGCATGTCTCGCCCCTATTTATGGTCGCGACACCGGTACTGGTCACCCGGGGGTTACGTTCTGGAATCGTGGTGGTGGCCCCCTGTCCGTAGATCCACTTAATAAAAATGACCGTACCCAGAATGCGCACCTGCTGCTTTTCGGGCCGACAGGTGCCGGTAAATCTGCCACTGCGCTCGATAAACTGGCTCAGATGGTGGCAATCTACCGCCCCCGTATATTTTTGCTGGAAGCGGGTAACAGCTTCGGTCTGTTTGGAGATTACTGTAATTCGCTGGGGCTCTCAGTGCACCGTGTCAGTATCAAGCCTGGTAAGGTTATTTCACTTGCTCCGTTTGGCGATTCACATCTGCTCATGCAGGCGAAACCTGAGACGTTAGTGACAAGCGAAGAGGCCCTCCCTGACATTGATGAAGATGATGAGGACAAGGACGAAGAACGTGACATTCTGGGTGAAATGGAGATTGCAGCGCGGTTGATGATCACCGGTGGTGAAGCAGCAGAAGAGGAGCGAATGACACGCGCCGACCGCGGTATGATTCGTGAGGCGATACTCATTGCGGCTCGTAAAGCGTTTGACGAAAACCGCCAGATGCTACCGGAAGATTTAATGTTCTCGCTTGAGAACATTGCCCGCGATGTCAGCATGGGAGAAGACGGCCGCGAGAAACGCACGCCAGCGCGACGTGCGCGAGCTGAAGAGATGGCAGAAGCATTACGCATGTTTACCGAAGGTTTTGAAGGGGAGTTGTTTAACCGTCCGGGCGCGCAATGGCCAGAGGCAGACGTGACTATTGTTGATTTAGGTACGCTGGCGCGTGAAGGCTATGAAGCTCAGATGGCCGTTGCTGTCATCT
Organism: Citrobacter sp. CK180; assembly: GCF_030333655.1. Lineage (NCBI taxonomy): Bacteria > Pseudomonadati > Pseudomonadota > Gammaproteobacteria > Enterobacterales > Enterobacteriaceae > Citrobacter > Citrobacter sp. CK180. The sequence continues at coordinate 227,563 of NZ_JAOWFM010000051.1, forward strand.
CGCTGCTTAATACGATTAACAACATCGCAGAAAGGGAACAGTTCAGCGATCGGGATATCATTGTGCCAATCGACGAAGCGCATATTGTAACTGCTAACCCGCTGTTGGGCCCGTATGCAACCAAAATTGTCAAAATGTGGCGTAAGCTCGGATCATGGCTGTGGTTGTTCACACAGAACCTGGAGGATTTCCCTGACACTGCGAAAAAAATGCTCAATATGGCGGAGTGGTGGATCTGCCTCGTTATGCCACCTGATGAAGTTGAACAAATAGCGCGATTTAAGACGCTCACAGAAGAGCAGAAGGCGATGCTGTTGTCCGCGACAAAACTTCCGAGAAAATACACAGAGGGAGTTATTTTGTCCCGTAAGGTACAGGCGTTGTTTCGTGCGGTCCCCCCCAGTTTGTACCTGGCGCTGGGAATGACTGAAAAAGAGGAAAAAGCCGAAAGACGGGCCATTATGAATGAATTAAATTGCTCGGAGCTTGAGGCCGCATTTCACGTTGCGCGCCGCCTCGATGAGAAACGTGGCATTGGCACTATTCAGGGGACAATATGAAAAAACTGATTATGGCGACGCCGATCGTTGTACCGGACAAGGCATTTATTGCCTCTGTTATTTTTACCGTTCCGCCACAGGGTTCTGCCTCAGTCGGTGTGGCTGACAGTGAGTCGATTAAGCATCTGCAAGGGGAGATCGTTAAGAGACTGGAGCAGCCTGTATTGCTGTCGGTCTATCCTCACCGGGTTGGCCGGCGCAGCTGCGTTGCAGTCCACCTCAGCGACGTGCATGAGAAAACCCTGGATATCCTGATAACTGTTACCGGCAATACACTCTGGCCAGCAGAACAGGAGTACCGGTCGGGTATCCGATGGAATATCTGTGTACCCGATGCAACCGATATGCTCTGGGTTCTTAAGGAAATCGACAGGGTGACCTGTGACACCGGATGTGACTTATAACCCTCCGACCTTGCCAGACAGCGGTGTGTTTTCCGCTGTCTGGTAAGGGGGGAGGCTGCGGGTGCGGGCGGCAAAGAGCCCGCGTGTATTAAAGTTCCTGCATTTAAAAAATGACATTTCCAGCGATCTGAGATTTATGCTGACGTACAGATAATGAATTACCAGGGCAAGATTAATTATCATTTTTCACGTCAGAATTAATTACTGACCCCTCCTTAAAGAGAACGCACCCTGAATAGGTTTTTCACACTCAGGGAGTGTTTTTCATGAAAATGCCATTTTGCTGCCTGGCAGCACTGTTCCTTTCCGTCGGTGCCAGTGCCGGCACAGTGATATATACCGACTCCTCTCATACCATAGCAGCAAATCCTGGTCCGGATGTCTCCGTTGTTGAGCTCGATGCGCCCGAACGTGCACAGGCGGACATTTTCGGTCAGTTATCTGCCGATCCCGTTCTTGCAGAACAACGTGCCCGGGCAGTGATCTCTTCCCCGAATTTCCGGCAGCAGCAACAACAACTGGCGGAAGCTTATGCGGGTGTCACTCATGCCTGGTCCCTCGGCCTGGAAAAATACCCGGCTGTGGTTTTTGATGACGTCTTTGTTGTCTACGGTACGACTGATGTCAACGAGGCAACCCGTCAGCTCGCTGCCTGGAAGGAGAAGAACCGATGAAATCTTTCTCCTTCCGCCCACGTCGACTGGCGATCGCCACATTGCTGGTTTGTTCCGGCACCATGGCCAGCGTCAATACAGCGAATCTTCTGGCCAGCGCGGCAAGTACAGACTGTATCAGCTGGCGTGTCAGTGGTATCTGCTACTGGTTATTGTGTACCCCATTTGGTTGCACGGTGAAAACCTCGGTGAAAGTGACACATTTCATTCCGGAGGCTGTGGTATCGGCTTACCTCAACCCCGGAGATAACCCCTGGACTGAAATGTCCACAGTTAGTAACGCCGCCAGCGGTGCTGAAGGTTCTCTGCTGGAAAGTGTGACGGGTGTGAGTACGGGGGGCGGTCGTCAGGAGATGAAAGCTCCCGGGGAACGTAAGCAGAACCTGCATTTCTATTACGGCGACGCCTATGGCCATCCAGCAACAAAAGTCATTGGCGGTATGGTGCCGGGCTATTCATGCGACAGTGCTGCCACTCCTTTCATGCCCTATTTCAACAGCTCACTGGATGCTCTGGTCTGGCGAACGGGTGTCCCGGAGACCCTTTATCCCGAAGCACTCATCCCCGGGCAACGAGAAATCGGGGAAACCACATCCGGCAATATGTGGGGGAACGTTTATCCACGTAGCGGGTTTGTCACCCAGACAGACAGTTACAAATCAGCAGCGGTTGTAGTTCAGCGTGTCGCTGACGTCATTACCCGCTCCGGCCAGCTCCACGTCTACAACCCCCTTACGGGACAGAAGTCCCCGGGTTACTGGCCACCCGAGCCGGTAAAAGAAAATACCGGCACCAAAAACCACAAATGGCAGCGACTTTCGCCTCAGTTGTCCCAGACCTGTGCAGTGTTTCCCGACACCAATGGCCAGATTGCCCAGGACGGTAACTATGCCTGGGCATTGTGGCAACCGTACAGCTGCTGCAAACGTCGCGGCCAGACGTTCCTTTCCAGCACCGATTTCTCATAAAGGTTCAGAACATGAAAAAAGCAGGACTTTTACTGATTTTTGCCTCGCTGCCGGCAATGGCAACTGATATCTCTTTGTCTTCATCGGGGGCGTCAGTTAGCGGTAACGCTATCAGCGATGGGCTCTTTTATTCTATTGGTGGCGGTTCGGTTATTTCACCCCCGCCCAGTCGTAACAATATGTCCAGGATAGGCATTAATGGTGGCCTTAGCAGTGATCTGATGTGTGGCAATTTCGACATCAAAACAACCGTTGGCAACCAGCTGAATGGTATTACCAGCGGGTTTAAGGATCTGATGGGGAATGTGATTCAGGGGGCGACTGGTGCTGTCATGAGTATGCCGGCAATGGCTATTCAGCGCGCAAACCCCGGGCTGTATGAAATGCTCACCAATGGCGTTCTGCAGGCCGGTTTGAGCTTTGATAAAGCGATGTTGAACTGTCAGAGCATGTCGAAGAAGCTGGCTGATTATACCATTGGCAATAAATGGCAGCAGGTAGCTGTCTCTGAAGAGTACAAAGATATTGTGGCCACAAGTGGCGGCGATGCGGTTTCCAGCGACCAGAAACTGCAAAAAGCAACTGGAGAGGAAGGCGTGACGTGGGTTGGTGGGCAGAAAAGAGGCGGCAAGGGGCAGCCCGCAATTCAGCCCACTCGGGATCTGGCCAAAGCTGGTTATAACATGATGAATAATTTGCCAGTGACCAGTAACAGCAGCGTCGGCTCCTCGAGCTGCAATGGTACCGCATGCCAACGTTATAAATCTTCTGAAGAGGCCGCTGCGGCCGTTGTTAAAGTGCTTGGTGATCGCTCCATCAGGACTTGCCGGGAAACCAGTGAATGTACCAGTGGTGGAACCGATAACCAGCCGGGCAGTGCTGTCGCTGGTACTGGCTTTTCTCCCATCCTTGAGGATGCCACGAAAGAGAATCTGGAGCAGCTTAGTAAGCTGGTTAGTGGTGAGCTGCAGCCCACCACTGATAACCTTTCCGCACTGAAAACCGGCAGTCTGGTTGTCACCCGCGGGGTAATTCAGGCATTACGTGACGATCCGGACAAAGCGGCCCTGGTTCAGCGGCTTGCCGGCGAACTGGCGATGTCCGATACCGTTGAAACCGCGCTAACAATGCGCAGGATGCTCACCACTGGTGAATCCGAACCTAATGCTGCAGAGCAGCCGGAAGCCATTGCTGAGGGTGATCGCCGCATCGATGCCCTCGATCGCGAGCTGACGGCGCTGCGTAATGAGATGGAGTTACGCAAATCTATAAGCAATAACAGCCTGCTGACGGCACTGGAGCGGCAGGGGACAAGGAATCAGGATAACCGTCTGCAGCAGAAAGCCGGTAACGAGGACCAGGGCTTCAGCCAGATGGGCCAGTCTCAGTCTTCCGGAGCAAACTGATATGAGACTTTACCCGTTCAGCGGCCATATTGGCCGCATTCTCCTTATGGTGCTGCTCATTCTGTTGATGACGGCCAGCATGTTTGCTATCGCAGCGGTATTTATGGCTTACGACCCTGATGGCCACATCACACGGCGCTGGTTGCATGACAGCCGATGGGGACTGTTTGCCTGGCGACTGGTTCTTTATGGCTGCCCTATTACCGCCTGGATATTGAAGGTACGCCCACAGGCATTAATCCGCTGGCCGGATGGGCGTCCGCGTCTTGTGCGTATGGAACTGATGGGGGTGTTGTTCCTGGTAGCCACGGAATATGTGGCCTGGACAAGCGCTGTGTAAGGAGAGGACGATGACCGCAAACAGTTTTCTGGAATATTTTCTCGTTCTCTTTGGCTGGGTAATGAACAATGCCATGTGGAGCATTCTCAGCAGTACAGGCCTTTTTGCATTGCCACTGGTGGTCAGGGTTCTTGGCGTCTGGCTGAAAGTGAGGGAGGAGGGGGCTGACGAGGGGAACAAAGGGCTTCTTGCCCTTCCGCGAATCGAACATGCACTGTATGTGTCTTATCTTGTGATGCTCTTTTGCTGTATTCCGCTGTTGCCGGTTGATATCAGCACAATCAAGTTCGACAGCTCGCGCGCTAAACAGTGCGGCGTCAGTGTGCCGACGCCACAGAATTCTGGCTACAAGGGACTCGTTAACGATTTTGACGGTCGTACGGCCGAGGTTCCAGTTTGGTGGTATCTCCTGCATATGATGTCGAAGGGCACAACGCAGGCAATGATTGCGTCAATCCCATGCGGTACGAATTTGCGACAGATGCGTTTTGACGTTCAGAACACGAAACTGCGTGATCCTGTGTTGTTGCAGGAGGTCCAGGAATTTGCAGATCAATGTTACTCGAGAGCATATTTCAGACTGAAAAACAGCAACAGCCAGCTCAGTGATGCCACCATCAACTCCGTGGGCTGGATAGGTAGCAGCTACTTCCTGAATACTTCCGGATATTATGACTACTACACGGCTATGACGCCACGTAGCCAGTGGCCTTACAACAGCAGCCGGGACAGTGGCTATCCGGATACTGGTGCAGGTGGATATCCAACATGTAAGACGTGGTGGTCCGATGGTACTTCCGGGCTTCGCAAACGAGTTCTGGCCAGTTTTAGTGATAACACACGTAAGGAGATGCAGCGTCAGTTCCCCGGAAAGCAGTGGGAAGAAATTGCGTTACGCTGGCTTGTCAGCCCACGCAACGCAGATCTCTCCGGCGCCGGTACCACTTATGCTGTTGGCAGTAGCGACACAACCACCGGAGTAGTTGGTAATCTTACACGCCTTACCTCGTCTATTGGTCTTGGACTGAAACAGGCCGAGGCGTTACCTGGTTTTGATGCAATGAAGCAGGCACTGCCGATGATCCAGGCATTATTGCTGATGATGATAATCACGGTCATTCCTGCGTTAATGATGTTCAGCGCCTACGATCCGAAAACCATTTTTACCATCTCCTTCGCGTTATTCGCTCTTCAGTTCATTACGTTCTGGTGGGAACTGGCAGGTTGGCTTGATGACAGATTGATCACCATCCTCTATGACAATATGGCTGAGCAGGGGATTGCAAACAGCTCGGTGCCTTTCGCGGCTTTCTTTAGCTCAACGGCTGATGGATGGATTATGAACCTGGTACTGGGGATGATGTACCTGGTCTTTCCGATGTTCTGGGTTGGTATGCTGAGTTGGGCTGGAGTTCGAATTGGTAATATGGCTAACAACTTTAGTGATGCTTCTAAAATGCCTACGGATGCTGGCTCGGAAGCAGGTAAAAAAGCTCAAGGGGTGGCGATTGATGCAGCTTCAGGCGGGATTAAATCAGGATTAAGCAAAGGATAACTGATGGCTATATGAAGCGGTGGTTATGCCATCGCTTCATAAGATTAAAAATTGTTAGAACCACCGTTAATACCTTTTTTCTCCCAGCTGTAACGGATAGGAGATTTATATTGGTCCTGTTTGTCTTTTGTGACGTCCGCTTTAGAGGTAGAGGCGAGCACAGATGAAATCACACAACCAATTTCTTGTGTTGCACTCGAAAGTTTTACCGGCTCAGGTTTTTTCCGCTTCAGCTTGGATTCATCACAAACGATATTGCGACGTTTTGTGGTGAAACGCGCAAAGGTGCTGCTCAGGTCATCTTTATTGAAACCGTCCTCGCTCATGGTAATGACTCCTCATTTTGTCTAATAAATAAGCTACTAAAAATCCCCTATACACGCAAATTATTAAGCACTATAGGGGAGGGCACCGGCTCACAGGCGCGTTCCTTGGCGGCGAGCTACAGTGCGCGGCGGAAGGCCTTAGGCCTTCACACGGGCCTGTATTTCCACTTTCATTTCTTCGCCTTCCCGTCGTGGCGTGCCAGGGCCAGCAGCTCTGCCTGCAGCGCACGGCCATCCTCCCGGGTTTCCTTCAGCTCCGCTTTGGTGTCCTGCAGCTGCGCCGCCAGGTGTTCGCCGGTGGCGGTCAGACGGGCTACCTGCTCGCGCAGCGGCAGCGCCTCCGCGCGCAGCCCGCGTACCTCATCGAGCAACCGGTCACGTTCGGTCACCACCTCCCGAAGCACCGCCAGTTCACTTTCCAGTGCGGTCACTTTCGCCAGCGCCTCGTCGCGCTCCTGGTCGGCCCGGGCGATATCGGTGTCGGCCTGTTCCCGGGCCGCCAGTGTCCCGGCTTCTGCCTGTTTCACCGCGGCCTGCCACAACAGGGCCAACTGGCCGGTGAGCAGCTGCGCCAGCTCTGGCGGCAGAGCCGGCGTCTGTTCGCTGGCCAGTGCGCGCTGGCGTGCCCGAAATTCCCGCATCACCGGGGAAATGTGGGACAGGGAGCCGCCACCGAGGTGCTGGCGGACCTGTTCGTTGGTCGGGTTCGGGTTGCCGGCGGCAATGAGTGCGGCGGCGGCGTCCTCGATCCGACGGACGGTGTCAGCAGGCAGGTTAGTCATGAAATACTCCGTTAAGAAGGTATGCATACATTTTAACCTGACTGTAGTTTGTACACAATACAAATAATACATACAATACAAGACCAACGTGCACCATCTCTACTTTCGTGGTCAGATCCGAAAACTCACTTAATAGGAAATGCTGTACCTGAGCCGTCAGGCTGGCCGGATGATATAGTGGATTTTCGAACCGGAACGGGAGGGTTAAATGGGAAATTATTCAGATTTTGAAACCGATTTTGTTCAGCGAACACTGGCGCTTATCGATCATTATAACGAAATGATTGAGGTGCTGGGCAAACCATTCAGGGAGCAGTACAACTACACGTTGACCCTGAATTGCCTTCTGGGTCTTATCGTGTTACCGAAAGAGAGGGCGCTCTCTTTCCTGCCTGCCGACCGTTTAACGCGGCAACTTAAAGCAGAAATGGGATTACGTGAGTCACAGCTGCCCGGACCGGAAATGAACCTGCGGGAGTTGATCCATAAGATGCGGAATTCAGTTGCTCATTTCTGTGTCCAGGTAGAGTCAGCCAGCGATGCACACCTTGTAGACTGGATTGTTTTCAGGGAATCCCAGGGAGATGGAGAAGTCTACGCCAGCTTCAGCGCTCCGGAGCTTTTACCCTTTCTGAAATATTATGCGACCCTGCTGCTCGACAATATGGCTCGGCGTCGAGCCCCCGCTGTTAACATATTGGATTTGTGAGGGATTTACACCATGTTGATTCTCGATTGCTCCTCACGAACTCAGGCGTTGCATACATTATCTGCCGGGTTTGCCTGTCCCCCTGAAAAGCTGAAAAAAGTGCTGCTTTCGCTCGATCTTGAAAGTATCTACGAGCTTAATCCTCGCCAGTTGGTTGATGCACCTCAGTATCTGAGAGACTACGTCTGTGCGGAACTGGGCGAACCGGGACCATTCACCCGGGCTCTGTGGTTTCATGGCACCCGGACTTTCGCCGGTAATACTTTTCCGGCGGGGTTACTGGCGCTAAATCAGTCAGAATCCCTCGCCATGAAAATGCTGCTCAACCTGGCCCCGAATGAGATGGTCCGTAAACACCTGCAGGAATGGGATGTTCCGGGGGGCGTCCCGGATGAGATGTTTCAGCTCAGAACCGGCGATAAAATTCACTGGGGACCTTATGGCCATTTAGTCCGGGAATTACATTTTAACGCCAGTGAAAATGGACTGCATGATTACCTCTGGCTGCCGGAGCTGGTAGAGGATGTCTGTAAGGCCTACCAGAAGAAATACGGCCACGATCTTAAACCGCATTATCTCAGCGTGCTTCATCCCTGTATTGTCTGGTTCGAGGCGGATATTGTTTATGAAAAAGGGGTTCTTGAAACGGCTCTGGCATATGCCTATACATCAGTCCGTGACCTCCCGCCGGACGGAAACGCAACTTTCGGCATAGACTGTGACGGGAAATCTGTGTCCAGGTCGGCCATTGCCAGAATCGAGTTTCTGCAGCCCGGGCAGATGTAATCTCTAAAAAACGGGTCTGTGATCCGGCCCGTTTGTTCGTTGCCGTGAACCCAGTATTGAGGTCATTAAAGCCTTAAGCGGATCACTTGCAGCTGGCTGCAGAAAGGTTTTACATTGACCAGGATTATGCCGTTTCCCTTCCTACTGCCTGGTAAAGGATCTCTGAATGCACTTTTATGTGGATGAAACAGGCCAGACTGGCCGAAACCTTTTTGACAAAACCCAGCCAGTCCTCTCCTACGGAGTGCTGTCGTCTGATGCTAATCTGGATAAGGTTGCTGAAGCGGATCTTGCCGTATTACGCAAAACGCTTGGCGTGCAGCGCCTGCACGCTGCGGAACTGGGCTTGCACCGCCTTTCTGACCTTGTGGATACGCTGCTGGTTCTGCAGAAAAAGCACCGGATACGGTTTGACATCTGGCAGGTAGTAAAGCGCGATCATGCCATTATTTCGTTCTTCGACCAGGTATTTGATCAGGGAATGAATCCAGCCGTTCCCTGGTCTGCATACTGGACCCCTCTGCGCTACCCCCTGCTGCTGAATCTGGCCAGCCTGTTTGATGATGAACTTGCTTCAAACGCATGGACGGCAAGGCTGGAGGCGCATGATGAGCGGGCGTCGGAACTTTTTTGTACCGTCAGTGATGAACTGATCAGCAGGACGGCAGCCAGCGCGCTGGACCACCGGTCGAAGCAGCTGATCACCGATGCCCTGAACTGGGCGTCAGCCAATTTTGAACAGCTGGGCTATAACTGTAAAACCAACAAGGAAAGGCTGCGGATTATGCCCAATATGATTGGCTTTCAGTCCGTATTGCACGGGATCTGTTCCCGCCTGGGGGCACCAGAAAGAAAGGCCAGTATCATTGTTGACCAGCAGTCACAGTTCAACACCACCCAGCGTGAACTTAACGAGTTTTACTACCAGATACGGGAGATGCCCTGGGAACTGGGGCCCGGATTACCTGTTATGAACATGAAAAATATGCCGGCTGAACCACTTGTATTCCAGTCCGGTACCAAGAGTGCAGGTCTGGAGCTGGTAGATATTTATCTCTGGACATTCAAGCGATTCATGGAAGACAAGGCGCTGACAAAGCCACTTTCCCGCCTTGTTTATACCAATCTGAAAACAGCCAGGACCAACAGCGTGTCAATCCAGTCGGTTGCCAGTCGATTTATGGAACTCCTGGGTAAACTCCCGGTACCAAGCGCAGAGATCATGAGGCAGGCGCAGGAACTGCGGGACTTTGATGAAGCCAGACGCATGCCATATGTGGTGTCGGGATCACCCGACTGATGCCGGATAGTTATCTGCTTTCAACTGCCCCCTCTCAGGGGCAGGTTTTCAGGTTAACCGGCAGCTGTGATCCACGACGCCGCTTACAGTCATGCTGCGATGCCAGAATGTCAGCAACCTGATAATCGGTCCCCATCGCCACATCGTGCAATAGCAGGATAAAGTCCCCGTCACTGCCGCCCCTGCGCGAATCCAGATACCGCTGCAGCCATCGGGCATGATAAAGAACGTGGCGCTGTTCGCGCTGCAGCCATTTCAGCGGCAGACGGGACGTCATATCGTCAAGGCTGCGCATTTCCTGATGAAGCGGCGCAATAACAGCGGAAAATTCCTCTCTCAGTATCCGGGCAGGTTTCTTCTGTCCGAACAGCGCGGCCATATTGCTCAGGACATCCTCGATCGTCCGGCTGACTTTCTGGGCCTGATCACGGGAGGCCTGATAACGCGTAAACCAAAACTTACAGTAGAACCCCGCAGCGGCAAGCAGCGCCGTAAGGATCGGTCCAATCAGACTTGTGTCCACAATATTCTCCTTAAAGATGGTCATGAGGCCACCCGAAGCAGCCGATGACGCAAATATACCTCGTTTTAGCAATTAGTGCTATCCGTGAGTGCAAAAAGTGCTATTCGTTGTTTTTGGTATTGATATTTTAATTGATATATGCATTTGGATTTCCCTTCAGTTTTCTCCCCTGAGATCCGAAAAAAGTATAAGTCGGATCTCCAGACTACTGCTGCGTTGTTTTGACTAAAATGGCGGAGGTGGAACCAGGAGAGTAAAATAATCTACTGATGTAAGAATAAATCTTACATTGAAAAACGGAGGGGTTATGGCCCGTACGATGACCGTGGACGTGGGTGATGAGCTGCGTGAATTCATCGATTCCCAGGTTAAGGCCGGTGATTACCGAATCCAGAGCGAGGTTATGCGTGACGCGCTGCGTCTGCTGCGCGATCTGCTGGCCGAAGGGATCAGCAGCGGCGAGGCGAAACCATGGAACAAGGATGCATTCCTGAAAAACGCCAGTGCCAGGGCGGAAAATGAAAGGGATCGAGCTGATGCGAAAAGAGAAGAAGACCTGTAAGTTATCTGGGACTACAGCTTTAGACAGTTCGGAGTTGTCCAGGCGGATGCATATATAAAAAAACGCTCCCGGACGGGAGCGTAAGCCAGTGACTTCGGCGTCAAATGAGGGTCTGACAAGTGGAGCTGCGGGTTAATTCTGGGTGATCTGGCTGCGATGCTTTTCCGCCTGTTGCTGATGAATAACGGAAGACTGGCCATTATTCGCCTTCTCATGCACAACAGCGGCTTTCTCATGCTCGCTCATTTCGGAAAATGGCTTAGCAGTTTCTTGGGTGTTCTCAGGTTTGGCTTTCATCATTTTTTTATGCATTTCAGCCATGTCCTGATGGGCGGCAGAATTGCCGTTTTGCATCATTTCATGGGACATAGCGGCCTGATCGTGACCGCTCATATCCATCATTTTCATGCTCTCCCCCTGAACTGCACTTTTTTCAGCGGATGACTGCATCTGATGGGCAGGCGCCTGGGCATTATTTACATGGTCATGCATGTTCATTGTCTCTGCAGCCCAGGCAGATGAAGCGACAGCCATCATGGCAATAAAGGATACAAGAATTTTTTTCATGGTTGGGTCTCCGGTGTTTTCATACCCGAACAATCAATGCTTATAACAGAGAAAGCATTTGATCTCAGGGCTGGTTAATCATCACGCCAGGAACCGGGCGATTGAATTATCACGTTGCTCCTGATTTATGACTGATTATAAAAAACCGCCTCTGTTTATCGCGTGACTAAATGATGACATTTTTGTCACCTTCCGGATTTTTCCTGAATAACAGTATTAATCCGTTAACAGACGCACACTGAACACAATTTCCCGCCCCTGCTGTTCTGCTGACAGCTCGCCGCCGTGAGCATGAATGATCGACCTTGTAATTGATAATCCCAGCCCCGCGCCTTCCGTGTTGTGGACCCTAGATGAGTCTGCGCGATAGAACCGGTCAAACAGGCGTTCCAGATTAGCGGGAACCGGGCCAGACATCGTATTCGTAATCATCACGTTCACACAGTCACTGTCACGCTCAAGGTGTATCGCTGTACAGGTGTTATCGGGAGAATACTTGATTGCATTGGAAAGCAGGTTACTGAAAGC